>NZ_AZFH01000166.1:0-298 GCF_001435735.1 Ligilactobacillus equi DSM 15833 = JCM 10991 | reverse complement strand
GTACATCCTCATCAACAAGTATGAGTGATTCAGCTTCGATGAGCGTAAGTACATCCGCATCAACAAGTGTGAGTGATTCAGCTTCGAAGAGTACAAGTACATCCTCATCAACAAGTATGAGTGATTCAGCTTCGATGAGCGTAAGCACATCCGCATCAACAAGTACGAGCGGTTCAGCTTCGAAGAGCGCAAGCGTATCAGGATCAACAAGTATGAGTGATTCAGCTTCGATGAGCGTAAGCACATCCTCATCAACAAGTACGAGTGACTCAGCTTCGAAGAGTGCAAGCACATCAGA
>NZ_AZFH01000027.1:0-35298 GCF_001435735.1 Ligilactobacillus equi DSM 15833 = JCM 10991 | reverse complement strand
TCAAAGAATATACGCTTGTTCTACTGTAGTTTAATTCCTCAGAATGTGCTTGCATATGTTTTCGTCCAATCATTTTATTCTCAACTATATTTTAATATTTATATTTTGCAAATACAAGAGAATTGAACTAAAAGAGGAATTTTTTTACAGGGGGCGCTTTCCTCTCGGTAATAAATTACCGAGTTTCCTCGTACGCTTACGCGACAAATTTTACGTGATGAAGCTGAGCATCTGCAAGCTAAAATTGAGGAACTCCAAGCAACCTTGAATTACCTTAATACTAAAATCGAGCACTACGAAGCCATCTTTTTAGAAGGCAATCACACTACACTTCCACCCCTTCCAAAAAATAAATTGGAAAAAAATTAAAAAATAATTTGACTTTTGAAAGATAAAACGTTATATTACTAATCAAGAAATAATTAAGCGTCGATAAGAAGAGTAACTAAGCCTAGCTAGCCTAGAGAGCTTCACTTGCTGCAAAGAAGCCTAGCTAACTTAGCGAAGATGAACTTGGAGCTTGTTAAGGGTCATCATGGCTACTTGACCGTTAAACAAGGCGTTAACTTGTTTAGAGGCTTGCAAAAGCAAGTAAATCCGGGTGGTACCACGAAATTTTCGTCCCTAGTTAAAGTTTAGACTTTAACTAGGGACTTTTTCTTTTTACCGAAGCTTTGGTCACTGCAAAATTTAAGAAAAGAGGTCATTCATATGAGTAAAGCACCAATTAACACCGATAACTTATCCTTTGAAACTAAACAAGTGCATGCGGGACAACCCATTGACGAAACCGGCGCACGCGCTGTGCCAATTTACCAAACAACTTCCTATGTCTTCGAGGATGCTAACCAAGCAGCCAACCGCTTTGCCTTGACCGATCCCGGTAACATTTATACTCGCTTAACTAATCCAACCACTGACGTTTTTGAAAAGCGAGTAGCAGCTTTAGAAAACGGGACAAGCGCGGTTGCTTTAGCGACCGGTGCCGGGGCCATTACCGCAGCTATTTTAAATATTGCCCAAGCCGGCGATGAAATCATCTCTGCTAGCAATATTTACGGTGGAACCTATAATCTCTTCGCGGCCAGCTTACCACCATTAGGCATCAAGACCCACTTCGTTAATCCTAGTAATCCGGCTAACTTTGCCACCCATATCAATGAACACACCAAGGCTCTTTATGTAGAAACTATTGGTAACCCTAACGCCGACTTAATTGATATTGATGCTATCGCGGAAATTGCTCACCAACACGGTATTCTTCTCATTGTCGATAACACCTTTGCGACTCCATACCTCTACCGTCCTCTTGAACATGGTGCCGACATCGTTGTTCACTCTGCTACAAAATTCTTTGGTGGTCACGGTACAACCATGGGTGGAGTTATCGTAGAAAACGGGAAGTTCGACTACCAAGCCTCCGGGCGTTACCCTGGCTTTACCAGTCCTGACACCCACTACAATGGTTTAATTTGGCACACTCTAGGCGCGGGAGCTTTCACCACAAAAGTTCGGGCTCAAGTTCTCCGAGATACCGGAGCGGCTATTAGTCCTTTTAACTCTTTCCTCTTGCTCCAAGGTTTAGAAACTCTCTCCTTGCGCGTTGAAAGACACACAGCTAACGCCAAAAAAATTGCCCAATTCCTCCATGATCATTCCAAAGTTTCCTGGGTTCGCTATCCTGGCTTGGCAGATGATCCTAATCATGCTTTAGCCCAAAGAGACTTCCCTAAAGGGGTAGGTTCTATCTTCACTTTCGGGCTTAAAGGTGGACTTGAAGCCGGAAAGAAATTGATTGATAAACTCGAACTTTTCTCCCTCTTAGCCAATGTGGCGGATGCCAAATCGTTAATTATTCAACCAGCCTCCACTACCCATGCCCAACTTAGCTCTGAAGAATTAACGGCAACAGGGATTACCCCAGATTTAATCCGAATTTCCATCGGAATTGAAAATGTAGATGACTTAATCGCTGATTTAAGCCAGGCCCTTGATCAGCTAGATTAATACATGCAAGAAGAGGCTGGGGGAAAAACTAACTTTTTAGCTAGAACTTAGAAAATAACTGTAATAAAAAGTGTCAGAAATCACGTTGCTGAAAACATTGATTTCTGACACTTTTTAATTTTTAAGACTTCTTTCCAAGCGTCTTATTTAAGTTTTAAGTAAACTGTAAAAATGATTTTCTCATTCTTATAACTTACCGTAATCTTCCCTTTCATATTTTCTACATAATGTTGTGCCATTGAAAGTCCAATTCCAAAGCCTTTCTTTTGGTTGCTGTGAGATTGATCTTGACGGTAAAATCGGTCAAAAAAACGACTATAATCAACGTTCTTACCGTCAATGTATGTATTAGCCACCTCTAAAACGGCATTTTTCCCAAAACGTCCCTTGCGCAAAACAACCAAAATTTGACCATTAGGGTCGCAATACTTGCTAGCATTATCTAACAGGATATTAACTAACTCTAATAACATTGCTTCATTACCTTCAACTTGGAGGTCCGACTCCACACGGTAGTCATACTCCTTAGCTTCCTTGGTCATAACACTTTTAAAACTTTGACTAACTTTCCTGACAATCTCTGAAAAGTTTATTTTTTCAATCGAGATATTTTCTTGTTCCGTTAATCGTGCCATTACAATAAAGTGTTCAATTAGGCGTGTCAAACGACTAACCTGCATTTTGTTAGATTCAGTCCACTCATCACCACCGTTCATCATTTCCTGGAGCTCAGTATTAGCGGAAATTATGGTCAGAGGCGTTTTCAATTCATGACCTGCATTGGTAATAAACTCTTTTTGTTTGTCGTAAGCCTCAATAATTGGACGAATTGCTCGTTTGGAGAAAAGACTCAATAAAAGCACAAATAAGAACAGAGCCACTAACCCTGACCACAAGCCTACCCGAACTAAAGAACGTACCCGTTCACGAATGGTTGAAACATCCAAGAAAACTATCAAATACCCATTTTTAGCCTTTTTAATTTGGTATGCGTAAGGTACTTGATTGTAAACAACCATACCGGAATTACCTTCACGCCGTAGGAGCTTTTCAATCTCAGGTGTTACTATCTCAGGACTAATGGAATTAATCTGGCGAATATCAACAGCATTAACTCGCTTGCCTTTGTTAGCTCTCGCGCTAAAATAACGGTATTGAAAAATTGACTCAGGATTAAACTTTGGCCCCAACTCTTTTTTCGTTGCCTTTTGAGTCAGCCTTCCTTCATTGTCAACTAAGACTGTCAAAATCGTTTCAATTTCTTTTTGAGCATTCCAAGATGTTACTACTACCATACTCCCAATTACCGTTAATAAAACCAAAGTTAAGGTCATCACAGTTACAACCAAAAACTTATTGCGAAATTTTTGAATCATGGTCTCACCCCACTTTTTTTAAGGTAAAACTTCCACCTTTTTGACCACTAATTTCAACTTTGGCACTGATAGCTGCTAATTTTTGACGTAAATATGAAATATAAATCCAAACCGTTTGTGCGTCAGCAGCATTATCTTCTTCCCAGACGTGTTGTTCAATTTGTTGACTGCTCAACTCTTTCTCCGGATTAAGCATCAAAAACTCCAAAAGTTTAGCTTCCTTACCAGCTAATCGAATTGAATTATGACTGACTAATTCTTGCTCATGAACATCAAGCTTCATATTGCCATACTCTAAGACACTAGCAGTAAAACGGTCATCAACACGTCTTTCCATAGACCGCAAGCGCGCCAATAATTCTTTTAGTGAGAAGGGCTTAGTTAGGTAATCATCAGCTCCAGCATCCAAGCCATTAACTCGATCATCAACTTCGGCCATAGCTGTTAACATAATAACATGGGTCTTATTGCCTGTCGCCCGTATTTCTTTAAGAGCCTCAAGTCCGGTTTTGATTGGCATCATTATATCCAAAATTATCACATCATAAGCACTTTTCTGGCTTAGTTCAACTGCTAATTGGCCGTTATCGGCTATTTCAACCTCGTGACCATTTTTAGTTAAGGCAACTTTCAAGACTCGACTTAGCTGCTCTTCATCTTCCGCAAGTAAAATTTTCATGTCTTTTCCTCTAATCTTCTTCGTGAATTAACTGTCGAATTGTTTGCATAGAAATGTCGCATGATGCCAATTCATCTGCACAACGTTTTAATTCCTTAGTAATCCTCTCTGGATCTTTAATATCATGCTTATATTTCATTTCATGCTCCAAACTCGCCCAGGAATCCATCGCAATTGTCCGTAATTGAACTTCTAAATAATAATGTCCTGGCTGTCGCCCATTAATATCTGGAAATTTAGTAACTATATCAAAAATCATATGATAACTGCGGTAACCATTAGGTTTAGCATTTTTAACGTAATCTTTTTCTTGAATAACACGCCAGCCAGATAACGCCCGCAACTGTTCCACCATGGTATAAATATCATCAACAAAACCACAAACGACTCGAATCGCAATGGCGTCCTTAATCTCCCATAAAGCATTTTTAGTAGACATCGCAAGCCCTTTACGTTGACACTTTTCCCGCATACTATTTTCCGTTTTAATTCGACCAATCAGGTGTTCGTAAAGTTTACAATTACGATTTTCTTTATATTCCTGATTTATCACCCTAATTTTATTCATCATTTCTTCCAAAATTTGTGGCAGATACGCCTCATATTCACCGTAGATACTTGTTGCCACTATAATCATCCCCGCCTTTACTTTTTCTCATTATATCACGCAATTCTTTTTTATTGGTCAAAGACACTGTTTTTTTAAGCTTTCTTCATACAATCACCATGAAAAAAATAGTACACCTCCAAATCCATAAAGGTGCACTACTTTTAATTTATCATTTTAGACGAAAGTTAATCAGCTGCTAAAGCATCAATTGGATTAAGAGAAGCCGCATGCCGAGCTGGTAACCACGCAGCTAACAAGGAAATAATTAAGGCAATTATAAAGACTGTCACAACATTACCTGCTGTAATTTGAATGAAAGAGTATGTGGCAATTTGAGAAAGCGCACTATTAAAGGTAATTTGTGCCAAGTAAGCAACCACCGTAGCTACTACAGCCGCAAACACCCCAATAATTAAGGATTCGGCAATAAACATATTCCGAATATCACGCTTACTTTCACCTAAAGCTCGCAAAATCCCAATTTCCTTAGTCCGGTCAGCCACCGACATGTACATTGTCACAATAATCATCAAAGCGGAAACCAATAAGGAAATGGCAGCAATTCCGGCTAAAATATTGGTAATTAAATCAATATAAGTTTGAACCGTCGAAATGGCATCAGAGACCGAGGTTGCAGTAAATACGCGCTTACCATCTGACCTAATCTTATCAATTTGTTTAGCCACTGCATTAGACTGATCCATACTATCAACTTTGACTGCCAAAGCCATAGCGCTGGCCTTAACATCAGCATCCTTCATAGCTTGCACCATGGTCTTACCTGAAGCGTAACTCGCACCTGATGAAGAAGCCGCAATCCCTGCAACCTTGGCTTGGTATTTAACTTCTACGGTTTGTCCTTTTTGACCCAATGTTTGGTAGGATAAGGTTACCGTCTTACCAATTAACTTTTGATAATCCTTCTTCTGTAAGACTTTTGCCACACTATCACGGTCTAAGACCACTTCACCAGCTTTGGGACTGCTACCTTTTTTGATGGAACCATTGGAATTTGAACTAGTCCAAGAACTTACTGATTGTGCCAAGGCTTCCTTACCAGCATACTTAATTGTCACATTGGACGTCGAGTAGAGTTTTTGCACAGATTGAACATGAGCTAATTGCTTAATTTTATTAATATCAGCTTGCTTAAAATTCTTTTGAGCTGTCACTTCACCTGACATACTTTGCATAGCAGCTCTTTGGTTAGCTGCTTGCGCATTAGGCCCTTGGGCATTGGTTTTGACATAACGCGTGACAGCAATCGCTTGTGGATTAATTAAATCAGTAATTTGCTTATTAACATAACCATTTACTCCGCGCCCCAAACCTGTAAAGAGCATGACCGCAAATAAACCAATCGCTGTTCCAGCAATAATCAAAGAATTACGTCCCTTATGATACCTGAAATGTTTGTAGGCCGTCTTCAAAGAGGTCGCTAAAGAAAGTTTTTTAGATGTTAGACGTGACTCATTACCGACTTCATAGGCCGGACGTAAGCGTTCATCACCATCGATTTGCCCATCTACCAAGTGAACAACCCGTGTACTAGCATCGGCGACGTGTTGGGAGTGAGTGACTGCAATCACCAAGCGCCCTTCTGCGGCAATTTCATTGAGAATTTGTAAGACATCTTCGGTATTTTGCGAATCTAAGGCTCCCGTAGGTTCATCGGCAATGATAATCTTAGGATCACTTGCTAAAGCCCGAGCAATGGCCACCCTTTGCTTCTGGCCACCCGATAATTGACTCGGATATTTACTAATGTGCTCAATCAAACCTACACGTTTTAAAAGTTCCTTAGCCCTTTGCTCTCGTTCCGTCCCAGTCAAAGTGGTCATATCGAGGGATAATTTTACATTTTCCAAAACGGTTAGGTGATTAATCAAGTTATAAGATTGATAGATATAACCTATTTCATCTCGCCGGTATTGGTCCATGCGTGCTTCTTGGCTGTGATCAAGTTCTTGACTATTAACCACCACTTGCCCTTTAAATTCCCGGTCTAATCCCCCGATAATGTTCATCAAGGTTGATTTTCCACCCCCTGATTCACCCAAAATGGAAATAAATTCCCCTAGTTCAAAGTCTAAACTAATACCCTTTAAAACTGGAAATTCTTCTTTCCCTAGATAGTAAGATTTTTCAATATTTTTGAGTTCTAAGTAAGCCACAAGCTACCACATCCATTCTAAAGTTAAGTATCTTTAAATTTAAGTTATGTCCATAATATGGCACTATTTCAAAATTTTGTCAATAAACTTAAATATAAAAGATACATATTTAACTTTTTTATTAAATTTTTATCGCTTATAATGGAGTTAAAAATATTTTATTTGGAGGTTAAAAATGGATCGTAATCTAAAAAAAGAACTCAATCGTCAAAAAATACTGACCGCCACTCTCAAACTTTATCTCAAGCAGGGCATTAAAGCCACAAGCGTCCGTGATATCAGCCGTGAATCGCAGATTTCTTATGTGACCATGTATAAATACTTCGACAATAAAAATGTCCTCACTCAAAGTGCTCTGGCTTGCCTCATTGACCAAGTTTTTGCCGAGGCGCAAAAAACAATACTCAATCGAAAGTTAACTTTTATGGAACGTATGCACGCTTTCCCAAATCATAAGCACCTTTTCACCACCAGCACTTCAGAAGTTATCACAGAATTGAACAACTACATTCAAGCTGATGAAATTTTAACAACTAAAATTACTGAACACCTCAATGAGCTTTTTAAATTAATCTTACAAGAAGGTCGCAAGGCCGGTTTTGTCCAAACTACTGCCAGTGACCAAGCCATCATTACGTTATTATCTGCGCTCAATTCCTTCCGTACCAATGTCAGCAACGAAAAATTTAACCAACTAATCCCCGACATCATACAAATTTTACTCTACGGCTTAGCACATCCCGGTCAAAAGCTTCCTCACTAGGAAGCTTTTTGTAGTTATAGTCAACTACCTCCAAATTTCAGTCCAGTGCTTGTATATCAGCCAGTAGCATCATTTTATTTAGGTAATTCAAACTTAAATTAGAGCTTAGCTCATCGCTAAAGCCACCGAGTTTACGCCCCATCATAACTAAAAAATAAGCGCTAAATCAAACCTACTTTGATACCTTCATTACCTTTAATAACGTTTAATTAGCCCGTACACTGGCAATAAAGTTATCCGTCACCACCTTGGTTTGGTCGACTTGACCATCATAGAAGTAACATATCGACAAACTATTGTCCATGTATTCTAACTTGGTCAGGTAGGTCACATAACAGGGAAACTTTTTTTCGGCACTTACCTTTTGGTAAAGTTCCCGTAAATATCCAATCACATCACCACCTTCGGGAATTGCGACACAATCGACGACTCGACAATCAACGGTCGTACGATTTTTAACCTGATAGACAAAAAAATCCTGTTCTGGCCGTCTTTCCTGATGTACTTCAGTTATTTCAAAAACGGGCATCACCTTTTCTAAGATATCTATCATTTGTAGACATTCTTCTTGCTTTTGTTCAATACTTTTCATCAAATTTCCGGGAAATGAATCAATCATCTTACTAGCCTCCTTAGTTTTACCGCGCTGGTTTAACTATCAGCACATTCCCGTCTTGATTACGACAGGTCGTTTGTTTAGTTTTCACGTCATAGACAAAAATCATCACACTATTTTGGTTACGGTTAACAATAATCAAATGGGTCAACTCTGGACAAACTGCTTGTAACAGGGACAATTCCTCCCAAATACCATCCTTTTTTACGTCACCTTCCGCAAAAATCAATTGTACCGCTCCAGAACCATAACTTGTTTCAACTTCGTAAAGATTATGTTGATAATAACTAACTGCCTCAACATAATGCACACTTTGAATTCCTAGCTCAGGTGCCAGTAATTGCAGAGCTTGCAAAGCTAAGTCCTCTTTTTTCATTACTTCTCCCATATAACAAAAGTTATCTTCAGTTTGTTTTTTTGACATAAAAACGACTCCTTTATCCTAAAACTTATAAGCGCAATTTTTACCCTTATATATATTAAATACGCAAAAAAATTCATTTTTTGACAAAAAAGTCGAATTTTTTTACTTTAAAGGTTTTACCCGGCTCACCGATTTTTATGTAACACAAAAACCACCCTCAAATGAGAGCGGTTTGTAACGGAAAGAAAATCTATCTTAAAGCTTTTCTTTGTTAACAATGTTCAACTTGTCGTCCAATGTGTAAACTACTGGTTGACCAGTTGCCATTTCAACATCCATGATGTCTTCGTCAGAAATTTGTTCGATGTACTTAGTTAAAGCACGTAAAGAGTTACCGTGGGCAGCAACGATAACGTTCTTGCCAGCCAATAAGTCTGGAGCAATCTTGTCTTCCCAGAATGGGATAACACGTTCCAAAGTAACCTTTAAGTTTTCCCCACCAGGAATAGCACGTGGGTCAAGGTCTGCGTAACGACGGTCGTTAGCTGCAGAACCTTCGTCATCTGCACTCAAAAGTGGAGGCAATACATCGTATGAACGACGCCAGATGTGCACTTGATCTTCACCAAACTTTTCAGCAGCTTCAGCTTTGTTTTGGCCTTGCAATGCACCGTAGTGACGTTCGTTTAAGCGCCATGATTTTTCTTCAGGAACGAATAATTGGTCAGATTCTTCCAAAGCGAAGTGTAAAGTCTTGATGGCACGAGTTAAAACTGATGTGTAAGCTTGGTCGAATTCGATTCCTGCTTCTTTTAACTTCTTACCAGCAGCTTTGGCTTCAGCTTCACCTTGTTCTGACAAGTTAACGTCAACCCAACCAGTAAATAAGTTCTTTAAGTTCCATTCACTTTGACCGTGACGGATAAATACTAATTTTGGCATTTATAGATCCTCTTTCTTTTAATAAAAATGTTACAACTATATTTTACAATGAAATGCAAGAAATTGGTAGTCTAATTCGCGGAATTCTCTATTTTTGCCAATCTTGTAAGGCAACAATTAACGCCCGCACAGCTTTTTCAATGTTAGCTGGTGTCGTCGCCAGGTTAATTCTAATGTGGCCTTGACCACCTTGCCCGAACCAATCCCCAAAGTCTACGGCTAACTTAGCCTTTTGCTTCATAAAAACTTCTATGTCTTCAGGAACCACCAATGCACTTAAATCAACCCACATTAGGTAAGTTCCCTGTAAAGGTGAAACTTTGATTTCTGGAAAGACCTGCGTTAACTGGTCTTTGACATAATCAAAATTATCTTTAATCACAGCGAGCATATTATCGAGCCATTCCGCACCCTTTTCATAAGCAGCTTGGCCTGCAACATGCCCTAAAAGACTCCCCGCTGGTAAAACTTCTTTGACCACTTGTTGATCGAAATGGTCTCGTAGTTGCGGATTAGGAATCACAACATGACAGTTGTTTAAGGCGGCTAGGTTAAAGGTTTTCGATGGTGCATCCACCATAACCATAATGTCACGATAACGGCCATCAGCAATTGATAAAGCAGACACAAATGGCTTATCACCAACGATTAAATCATGATGAATTTCATCACTAATCACCCAAACTTGGTTCGCTTGGCACAAAGCCAAGAGTTGTTCTAATTCAGCTTCATCCCAGACGCGTCCGACTGGATTATGAGGACTACATAAAATTAAGAGCTTCACATGATTTTCTTTAATCTTTGTTTCAATATCTTGGTAATTAAAGCTGTAATTAGCTTGATCATCAACTTGTAATTCAGAAACTACTAGCTTACGGTGATTGTTTTCAATCACATTCATGAAAGGATAGTAAACTGGTTGGAGTACCATCACAGCATCATTTTCTTGCGTCAAGGTTTGTACCAAAGTAGCTAAGGCATTCACAACTCCTGGCCCAAGGCGCATCCATTCTTGGTGTACTTCAATACCATAACGTTCCTTTTGCCAGTTGATATAAGCATGGTAGTAGCTATCCGGCGCAAAAGAATAACCAAAGGCACCGTGACTAATTCGAGCTTGCATGGCATCAATTACGGCTTGGGGGGCCTTAAACTCTGTATCCGCAACCCACAAAGGCAAGAGATCATCTTGACCAAATTGACTCTTTAAGCCATCCCATTTAGCAGAATTAGTATTTTGTCGGGCAACGGCGTACTTTTCAATAAATTCAGTTTTATTCATTTTTCTTCATTCCTCCAATTCGTTTAACCGCATCCTCATAGACTTGATGTTTTTGTCCTACGGGTTTAACGCCTAAGATATCTAGGGCAAAGGTAAAGACGGGAATCCCAACAATCAAGCCCCAAACACCCCAAATATGTTCCGCAAAAAAGAGCACCACAAACGTGTAAAAGATTGGCAACTCTGTCTTACTAGACATTAATTTCGGGTTCAAAATGTAAGATTCTAAGGCATGGACCACTATCAACATGATTATAATGTAGGCAATATATTTGACTCCTCCCACAGAATAACCAATAAAGCAAAGTGGTACGGCTGAAATAATAACCCCTGCAACTGGAATTAAACTCAAAATGAAAACCATAATTCCTAGGGATAGAAGCTGAGGCATACCCATAAAGGCAAGAAATACGGTGGTAATCACAGTGTTGACAATAGCGATAATAAATTGTGCTTCTAAGACTACCCCAAAAGTATTTACAAAAGTTAAACCAAAGTGGCGAATATCCTGAAAGAACCAAGCATAAGGTCCCTTCAAAAAACTGCGCGAAAAGCTAAACATTTCTTCTTTTTCAAAGGTGTAAAAGAAACTCAACAATAAGGACATGACAAAGGTTAACCCCATCGTCCCAATATTACTAAGATAATGAATCAAGACACTCGCACCATTTTGAAAATATTTGAGTACCGTCGAACTCGAGGCATATGACCAAATATAATTAAACACTTCATTATTGGTTTTATTATCCGCATTATTTTTGTAAAAATCTAACACAGACTTAACCAAGATTGTAGATTGTTCGATTAAACGTGGAACATAATTGGTAATGGCGAAGTAAATACCCGCCATAAAAATTAAGTAAGTGATGATGACCGTAAGCTTATTGGGTAAATGCAGATGTTTTTTCATAATTGCTGATAAGCGCAACACTAAAAATGAAAAAATGAACGTTAAAAGAATATAACTCATCACACTTCTTACCAAGTATAGAACCGTAATTAATAATATTAATACAACCCACCGACGTAGACGTTCATTTTGGATAAACCTTTGCCATAAATCTGTTTTTGACATCTTATCCTCCCAAAAATTTATTTACTTTTATTTTACCCTTTTCCTTATTTTTTGTCCTAGAATTTTTTGTAAAAATTCAAAAAGCACCCCGCAAGGTGCTTTCTGTAACTTATTCCTTAGGTAAAGTATTGTCGTAAGTGTAGCTAATTCGGTAAGATTGCTTACTTCCACGTGGTAAGACAATGTTACCAAAGTTTTCGTGGTTAATCGCATCTGGTAAGGTTTGGGCTTCTAAGGCTACCCCTTCACCGGCTTTCCCTTCGGCCCCATGATCACGACTGTAGTAAACTCCTGGTTGGATTTCATGCATGGTGTACATTACTAAACCGTTACGGTCTGAATGAATCGTTACTTGGTCACCACTTTCGTCGTCCTTCAGGATAGCAATTGGAGCTGCCTTTAGACCTTGCCCATCAACGACAAAGGTATCATCAAACCCATGATTTTGCGCAATTGCCACTTGTAAGTTAGTCATTTTCCGGAAATCAAATGGGGTGTCAGTAACTTCTTTAACACGACCAGTTGGAATTAATTCGTCATCGACTTCCAATACTTCGTTGGCCTTTAAGTAAAGGGAATGGGTTGCTAAATCACTACGGTCACTCAAGTTAAAGTAGACGTGATTAGTTGGGTTAAATAAGGTATCATTACCTTCAGCCATGGCTGAAAAGGTAATTGTCACTCGATTTTGGTTATCTAAGGTATAGATAACAGTAGCTAACATATCACCTGGGAAGCCATCTTCTTTTTCCTTGATGGGGTGTTGGAAAATTACACTGGCACTATCTTCATTGCGGGAAGTGGTGTAGTTCCAGTTATAACTATTAAAGCCTGTTGGTCCACCATGCAAGGTATTACCGTTTTCATTTTGTGGCACTTGATATTGGCGGTCACCTATTTTAAACTTTCCGTCCTTGATACGACCGGCTACCCGACCAATAATTTGGGCAGTGCATAAACCATTGCTATAATAGCCTTCAACACTGTCAAAACTTAAAAGTAAATTCTTCTTAGAACCTGTAGCTGTTGGTACCAAAAATTCATTCCAGGTAGCTCCCATTGTTAAACAAGAAATTTCCACTCCGTTATCATTAACCAAATTTATTTTGGTAACGAGGTGACCTTGATAGTGTTCTGTTTCTGTACGATTAATTTCCATCGCAAATTCCTCCGTTCGTGCAACTCTTTACAAAAATCATTGTAGCTCAAAATGCTAAAAATTAAAAGCGTTTTCATGATAAAAATAAATTTTTTTGAATTTATCGCCAGTTATCAAATAAGTATTTTTAAGTATATTATAACAAATAAAAGTGTTATTTTTCTTTAAATGGTTATATAAAACCTTAATAATAAGTATTTATAATTAAAAGATTATTTTTTATTCAAAAACCCTTGCTTATTTCCAGGTGGAGGTGTATGGTTAGTTTGTCATCAAAAAAAGAAATCGTTTTATTTCTTAAACTTGGAGGTTTTATTATTATGGACAATACAGTTATCTCAAAAATCGAATCACGTTTGGAACACAGCAAAGTTTGGAAGATTAGTAACCAAGCCGGTCACTATCTGGAAGTCGTTTTCAAATATGATTTAGAAAACGAAATCCGCAACATTCGTAATTTCTCTTTTAATCGTTTTGAGTCGGAACAACTTAACGCCCTCTTATCAACAGTTGATAGTCTGGAGCAAAATTACCGGCTGGAACTTTCGCAAGAAAATATCGGTTCCGGATACCTGCCATTGTCCGCAGATAAAGCTCGTTCTTGCTTTACAGCCATTTAAATTCAGTTAAATACCAAAAAATCCATCCCAGCGCAGGGGATGGATTTTTAATTTCACTTAATTTTAGTCACGATCATCGTAACCATTTGGGTGTGTGGAGTGCCACTTCCATGCGGTTGCAATAATCTTCTTGATATCATCAAATTCTGGCTTCCAACCTAAAACTTCACGCGCTTTATCTGAAGCTGCAATTAAAGTGTCAGGATCACCAGGACGACGAGGAGCCATTTCAGCTGGGATAGTTTGACCAGTTACCTCACGTGCTGCCTCTAAGATTTGCAAGTTAGAAAAGCCAGTTGAAGAACCTAAGTTAAAGGCATTAGAGTCGTGACCTTGACGCAAGTAGTCCACCGCTAAAATGTGGGCATCGGCTAAGTCAAATGGGTGAACATAATCCCGGACATTGGTTCCATCAGGAGTATTATAGTCATCACCATAAATCATTAACTTATCACGCTTACCTTGGGCTACTTGAAGCACAATTGGTAAGAGGTGGGTTTCAGGACCATGGTCTTCCCCGATAGACCCATCAGGTTTGGCACCAGCCACGTTGAAGTAACGTAAAGCTACAAACTTAACCCCGTAAGCTTGATCCGCCCAACGCATGATTTTTTCCATCATTAATTTACTTTCACCGTACGGGTTAATAGGGTTTTGAGGGTCACTTTCTTGAATTGGCATCTTTTCCGGAATCCCATAAGTGGCGGCTGTTGATGAGAAGACAATCTTATTAACACCTACTTCTTGCATAACTTCTAGCAATTTTACCATCCCAGCAGTGTTATTATCAAAGTACTTCAAAGGATCGGTCATAGATTCTCCTACTAAAGAGAAGGCTGCAAAGTGAATTACCGCATCAATTTCTGGATTTTCCTTGAAAACTTGTCGCATAAAGTCTTTATCAGCCAAGTCTCCTTGATAAAACTTAGCCTTAGGATTCAAAGCTTTCTTGTGACCAGTAACCAAGTTATCAACAATCACTACTTCTTCTTTACCATTTGAAACTAAACGATCAACCGTGTGTGAACCGATGTAGCCGGCCCCACCCAATACTAATACTGCCATTAAAATGTCTCCTTTTTTATATATTTTAATGTTCATCGTTATCATACCATGATTGCGCATGGATTTCATCACTTTTTAAGTATTTTTACTAAATTTTTACTGAAAAAATAATGTTTTTACCAATTCATTTTAGCTCTTGTCGCTCCCTTAAAATTGTGGTTAACTTAAATTACTTAAAACTTTTCTGAAAGGAGGAATTATCATGGCCGAATTAATTTATCAACAAATTATCAAGAAAATTAAAAAGCAAATCTTCGCCCAAGAATTTGCGGATATGAAACTCCCTGACGAACGCAGTCTAGCTGAACATTATCGAGTCAGCCGTAGCACCATCAAGCGCGCTCTTAATCATATGGCTCAAGAAGGGATTATTTTTAAAAAGCGCGGTTCAGGCACCTTCATCAACCCCCTTTACCTAAAGAATAATACCGTCTTTAACTATGACAGTAGCTCTAATCTAGGTATTACCGATAGTTTCCAACACAATGGCCAAAAGCCTAAAATTAAGGTTCTCGACTTTAAGGTTATCCCCGCTACCAAGGAACTACAACAAGATCTCTTCTTAGAAGAAGGTGAATTTGTCTATGAAATCATTCGTTTGCGACTTTTCGACGAAACCGCCTTTATGATTGAAACCGGCTATATTCCGATTAAGCTCTTGCCCGGCCTTAAAAAAGCTGATCTTAGTCACTCTATCTTTAACTTGGTTGAAAAAGACTTAAAACAAGCCGTCACTAAATCCTTTATGTCCGTTTATGCGGAACCTTCTAATCAAAAAGACCAAGAACTACTTAAGCTCGCCCCCACGGAACCCATCGGGGTCATGGAAGGGATTTTCTTCCTAGACAATGGGACACCCTTTGAATTTTCAAAAATGCGTCTCCACTACCGCTATATGAAATATAATTCTTTTGTAACTGTTAATTAACACCGTTAAGCCTTGATTTATCGGTGTTTTTAATTTTTATTTTAAAATTGGTACGTTCCAATGTTAAAAAAGGGTTGACTTTATTTTAGGATTGGTTATGATAAGAGTGTAGAAAATATTTAAACCGTTTACAGGAGGATACAAATTTATGTCAACTGATTACTCATCACAAGCATACTTAGATAAAGTCGACGCCTTTTGGCGCGCAGCCAACTACGTTTCCGTTGGTCAACTATACTTAAAAGATAACCCATTACTTCGCCGTCCAATCGAAGCTAGTGACGTAAAAGTTAAACCAATCGGGCACTGGGGAACAATCTCCGGGCAAAACTTCATTTACGCTCACTTGAACCGGGTGATTAACAAGTACGACTTAAACATGTTCTACGTTGAAGGTCCTGGTCACGGTGGTCAAGTGATGGTTTCTAACTCCTACCTTGATGGTAGTTACTCAGAAATCTACCCTGAAATTTCACAAGATGAAGAAGGAATGAAAAAACTCTTCAAGCGTTTCTCCTTCCCTGGTGGGGTCGCTTCTCACGCTGCACCTGAAACACCTGGTTCCATCCACGAAGGTGGGGAATTAGGTTATTCTATTTCTCACTCTGTAGGGGCTGTCTTAGATAACCCAGACTTAATCGTTGCCGCTGTAGTTGGTGATGGGGAAGCTGAAACAGGTCCTTTAGCTGCTTCATGGCAATCAAACAAATTCATCAACCCAATCAACGATGGTGCTGTCTTACCAATCTTAGACTTGAACGGGTTTAAGATCTCTAACCCTACTATTTTGTCTCGTGAAACCAACGAAGACTTACAAAAGTACTTCGAAGGGATGGGTTGGAAGCCATACTTTGTTGAAGGCGAAGACCCTGAAAAACTTCACCCAGTGATGGCTAAGGTCTTAGACGAAGCAATTGAAGAAATCAAGGCAATCCAAAAGAACGCGCGTGAAAACAACGATGCTACTATGCCACACTGGCCAATGATTATTTTCCGCACTCCTAAGGGTTGGACAGGTCCTAAAGAATGGGACAACGCCCCAATCGAAGGCTCTTTCCGCGCTCACCAAGTGCCAATTCCTGTGGATCAAAACCACATGGAACACATCGATGCTTTAGTAGAATGGCTCAAGAGCTACCGTCCCGAAGAACTCTTTGATGAAAACGGCCGTTTAGTTGAAGAAATTGCAGAAATCGCACCTAAGGGGGACAAGCGGATGGCCGCTAACCCTCACACAAACCCAGGTTCATTGATTCGCGATTTAATCAAGCCTGACTTCCGTGATTACGCGGTTGACACTACTACTCCTGGTCAAGAAGTTGCCCAAGATATGACTGTTTTAGGTAAATATGTAGAAGAAGTTATTCGTCTTAACGACAAGAACAAGAACTTCCGTATCTTCGGACCTGACGAAACTATGTCTAACCGCTTAGCTCCAATTTTCGAAGCTACTAAGCGTCAATGGTTACCAAACATCAAGGAACCCAACGATGAATTCTTAAGCCACGATGGTCGGATTATTGATTCACAATTATCCGAACACCAAGCCGAAGGTTTCTTAGAAGGTTACGTCTTAACTGGTCGTCATGGTTTCTTCGCAAGTTATGAAGCTTTCTTACGTGTTGTTGACTCCATGTTAACTCAACACTTCAAGTGGTTACGCAAGGCCAAGGAACAACCATGGCGCTCATACGTACCATCATTAAACGTAATTGCTACCTCAACTGTGTTCCAACAAGACCACAACGGTTACACACACCAAGATCCTGGTGTGTTAGGTCACTTAGCTGACAAGAAACCTGAATTCATCCGGGAATACTTACCAGCTGATGCTAACTCCTTATTAGCTGTCTTCGACAAGATTTTGAACGACCGTGAAAAGATTAACTTGGTAGTTTCATCCAAGCACCCTCGTCAACAATTCTACTCTGCTGCCGAAGCTAAAGAATTAGTTGACAAAGGTTTGAAGATTATTGACTGGGCTTCAACTGACAAGAACGCTGAACCAGACATCGTCTTTGCTGCTGCTGGGACCGAACCTAACTTGGAAGCCTTAGCTGCTATCTCAATCTTACACAAGAAGTTACCTGAATTAAAGATTCGCTTCATTAACGTAGTAGACATCATGAAACTTAAGAAGAGCGACCCTCGTGGCCTTTCAGATGCAGAATTCGACATGTACTTCACCAAAGACAAGCCAGTAGTCTTCGCCTTCCATGGTTACGAATCTATGTTACGTGACATCTTCTTTGACCGTCACAACCACAACGTAGCCTTCCACGGCTACCGTGAAAACGGGGATATCACCACACCATTCGATATGCGGGTCGTAAACCAAATGGACCGCTTCGACTTGGTTAAGTCTGCTGTCCTAAGCTTGCCAGATGCTGAAAAGTACGGCCAAATTGCTGCTGAAATGGACGCAACTGTGGCTAAGCACCACCAATTCATCCGTGATGAAGGGGTTGACTTACCAGAAGTTGAAAACTGGAAATGGGAAGCTTTAGACTAAAATAACATCAAATAAGCCTCGTGGCTTAACTAGCAAGACTAGTTAGCCACGGGGCTTTTGGTTTCTATTGTTCTTTTATTGTGTAATAGTTCGAATCACACGGGCGGGATTCCCCACCGCTACACTATTAGCGGGAATATCCTTAGTGACAACACTTCCCGCCCCAATCACGGAGCCAGCGCCAATCGTTACTCCTGGCAAAACTGTTACACTGCCACCTAACCAACAATTATCTTCAATGGTAATCGCTGCGGCTGCCTCTTTACCCGTATTGCGTTCCGCATATTTGAGCGGATGAATAGCCGTATACAAGCCACACTTAGGTCCCATGAAGACATTGTCTCCTAGCTTAATCGGGGCACAATCCATCAGATAACAATCAGTATTAATGTAAACACCCTCTCCCAAGGTAATATTAATCCCATAATCACAAGCGAAAGGTTGTTCAATATGCACCCGTCCTATCTCAGTCCCTAATAGCTCAGCTAAAATTTCCTTAGACCGTTGACGGTCAGCGGGATCAGTTTGATTGTACTTAAAGCACAAACTTTTTGCCCGACGTAACATCTGACTCATGGTTTGGTTACCCTGATACCATTCACCATTAATCATTTTCATAAATTCTACATCCATCTTTTCACCTCAAAACAAATCTAATTGGCGCGGTGGCATGGGCGCCAAATTCGCAAATTCCACACCTAATTCTTTTTGCAACATCAAAGCATTGTCTGCCGCATCTCCACCTGAATTATTGTTAAAAATGACACATACCTCACGGACCTTGGAAGTTAAATTTTGAACTTGCTGGGCCAAAGACTTAATTTCTGCCGGTGAATAACGATACAATGTCCGTTGGTTGCGCCAATCAGGACCTTGATTTTGCCACCCTGCTTTATTTAAACCATGAAGTCGTAAAATGGCTAAATCAGAGCTTGTAACCTCCAAATTAAAAGGTACCGAATTTCCACTAGTTTGAGATTCTTGAGCTGAAACCAAGATAAAGCCCTGTTGCCGACAAAAGTCAACCAGCCTAGTAGCCATTTCACCATGATACCAAGACTGATGACGTAACTCCAAGGCTAGAGGTAAATCACCCAAGGCTTGCCGTAAATAGCGCAGATAATGCCAACTTTTAGCTTGCGGATGAAAGTATGGCGGAAATTGTAAAAGTACCGCCTTGACTTGCTTAGTCGCTTTTAATGGCGCCAACACTTCTTGATAAGCCACAATACTTTTCTTAATGGCTTGACTCGAAACCTCTCTTTGGTGACCGGTAATGATTTTGGGCACTTTGGTAATAAATTGAAAACTCGTAGGCACTTGAGCTTGCCACGCTTGGATAGTCTCTTTAGCCGGTAAAGCATAAAAGAAGGTATCTACCTCCACAACAGGAAAGAAAGCGGCATATTGAGATAACTCTAGGGGCTTGACTTGCCCCAACAAACTTTGATGCTCACTCCAGGTGGTTAATCCGAGTGTAATCATCGTCCTAATTGCTTTGTAGAATGACGAATAACTAACTTCACCGGTAACTTAACCTTTTCATCAGCCAAATTATGGTCTTTGATGCGCGCAACTAAGCGGCGTAAGGCTAAATTCCCAAGGTGCATCACCGGTTGAGCCACAGTGGTCAAGGTAGGATTAAGATAAGCCGCTAAGTCAATATCGTCATAACCAACAATGGAGTAATCCTCTGGAATAGACTTACCTTTTTCTTGGAGACCATGGTAAAGCCCAATCGCAACTTCATCATTGATAGTCACAACTGCAGTAGCTTCACTATCAATCAAACTTTGAGCAACTTGATAACCACCTTCTTTAGTCATCGGGGTCGTTAAAACTAGCTTAGGATCAAAACCTATACCTGATTTCTCTAGAGCTTCTTTATACCCTCGTAAACGATAAGCTACATTAATCGTGGGTTTATCGCTATAAATTAAGGCAATTTTTTGATGACCTAAATCTAAAAGGTGTTGGACTGCTTGTCTAGCTCCATCTGCATCATCAGTGTAGAGACGGTCTCCTTCTGCTACCGGATTTTGATCAATCAAGATATAAGGAATCCCGTTAGACTTGAGAAGGTGATCAATAATATCTCTTTCAACCAATGGTGAAGCAATAATCATGCCATCTACAGAACGTTGGACTAATTGCTCGATATAGTTCCTTTCTAATTTCTGATTGTCTTCGCTCCCCAAAATTAAAGGAATGAACTGTTCTTCTTCAGCAGCTTGGCCAATCCCCTTTAAAAACGAAGTAAAGAAAGGATTAGACAGATCAGGTACGATAACTCCGATTGTCTTGGTTGAGCCCATAATGAGACTGCGGGCATTGTAATCTGGCACATACCCCATCTCATCACGGATTGCCAAGACCTTATCAATGGTCCTTTGACTGAAACGAGCACCTTTGTTGTTTAAAATTTGGGAAACAGTGGTTACTGAAACTCCAGCTTTTTGAGCCACATCGCTAATTCTAACCTTTCTTCTCAAAACAAGTCCTCTTTTCTACAAATTTATATTGTTTTTATTTTAGCAAAAAAAGCACATTTTGAGTATCCTTTTATTTTATTTTGGCACAAAAAAACCCAGAGATTACTCTCTGAGTTTCTAGGCAAGAAATTAATCTTAGCCGGCGTTGCCACCGTTCTTCTTGATGATTTCTTCTTGAATGCTCTTTGGAACTGGTTCGTAGTGGTCCATAGTCATTGTGAACGTACCACGACCTTGCGTTGCAGAACGTAAAGTAGTTGCGTAACCGAACATTTCTGACAATGGTACGAAGGCATTAACAACTTGCGTGTTACCACGAGCTTCCATACCTTCAATCCGTCCACGACGAGCAGTCACGTGACCCATAACATCACCCAAGTTGTCTTCTGGGGCAACGATTTCAACCTTCATAATAGGTTCAAGGATTACGGCACCACCCTTAGGAGCAGCGTTACGTAATGCTAAGGAAGCAGCAACCTTGAAGGCAGCTTCAGATGAATCGACATCGTGGTATGAACCATCGTATAACTTAGCCTTCACATCAATAAGTGGGTAACCTGCTAAGACCCCGTTTTGCATTGCTTCTTGTAAACCTTGTTCAACTGAAGGAATGTATTCACGAGGCACAACCCCACCGACGATGGCGTTTTCGAATTCGAAACCTTTACCTTCTTCATTTGGTGTAAATTCAACCCAAACGTCACCATATTGACCTTTACCACCAGATTGACGTACGAATTTACCTTGAGCTTGAACTTGCTTAGTAAATGTTTCACGGTAGGCAACTTGTGGTGCACCAACAGTAGCTTCAACCTTGAATTCACGCTTCATACGGTCAACAATGATGTCCAAGTGTAATTCACCCATCCCGGCGATAAGAGTTTCACCAGTTTCAGGGTTAGTTTCTGCACGGAATGATGGATCTTCTTCAGCAAGCTTTTGTAAAGCTACGTCCATCTTGTCTTGGTCAGCTTTTGACTTAGGTTCAACAGAAACTTGGATAACTGGTTCTGGGAATTCCATTGATTCGAGTAATAATGGGTTCTTAGGATCAGTTAATGAGTCCCCTGTTGTTGTGTCCTTTAAACCAATAGCAGCAGCGATATCACCAGAGAATACTTCAGGGATTTCGTTACGGTGGTTAGAGTGCATTTGCAATAAACGACCAACACGTTCACGCTTGCCCTTAGTAGCGTTCAAGACGTATGAACCAGCTTCTAAAGTACCAGTGTAAACCCGGAAGAATGTTAAACGACCAACGAATGGGTCCGTAGCAATCTTGAAGGCCAAACCAGCAAATGGCTTGTCATCGTCAGCAATTAATTCAACTTCTTCATCAGTTTCAGGGTTCTTAGCATTGTATGGCTTAACGTCCAATGGTGATGGTAAGTAGTCGTTAACCCCATCAAGCATCATTTGAACACCCTTGTTCTTGAAGGCAGAACCAGCAAAGACTGGGTACATATCAAGGTTTAAAGTTGCACGACGGATAGCAGCTTTTAATTCTTCCTTGGTAATTTCTTCACCTTCAAGGTATTTTTCCATTAAAGCTTCATCAACGTCAGCTACGGCTTCAATTAAAGCTTCACGACGGCTTTCAGCTTCTTCAAGGTATTCAGCAGGAATGTCAACAACATCCCATTCTGCACCCAATTCATCTTCATCGTATAAATCGGCCTTCATTTCAATCAAGTCGATAACACCTTGGAAGTTATCTTCCGCACCAATAGGCATTTGCATAGCAACGGCATTAGCTTGCAAACGATCCTTAATAGTGTCTACAGAGTAATCAAAGTTGGCCCCGATTTTATCCATCTTGTTAACGAAAACAATCCGTGGAACATCGTAAGTTGTAGCTTGACGCCAAACATTTTCTGTTTGTGGTTCAACCCCTGATTGTGCATCCAAAACAACTACGGCACCATCTAAAACCCGAAGAGAACGTTCAACTTCGATAGTAAAGTCAACGTGTCCTGGAGTATCGATGATGTTAATCCGGTTTTCCTTCCATTGCGCTGTAGTAGCGGCAGAAGTAATTGTGATACCACGTTCTTGTTCTTGTTCCATCCAGTCCATTTGTGAAGCACCATCGTGTGTTTCACCAATCTTGTGGATTTTACCAGTGTAGTACAAAATACGTTCAGTAGTTGTTGTCTTACCAGCATCAATGTGGGCAACAATACCGATGTTACGAGTGCGTTCCAATGGGAATTCACGTGTGTTAGCCATTGAGAATTTCTCCTTCCAAAATTGTATGACATTAGGCCAAAGCCTTGTCTTTATTATAAAACGAAATTGCTGTTTTTTCAAAAAAATGGCTACTATAGATTGTCATAATCGTATAATAGCCATCCGAAATATTACCAGCGGTAGTGTGCGAAGGCACGGTTGGCGTCAGCCATCTTGTGTGTGTCTTCACGCTTCTTCACAGAAGCACCTGTGTTGTTAGCTGCGTCCATGATTTCTTTTGCCAAACGTTCTGACATTGTGTGTTCCCCACGTAAACGTGAGTATTGAACTAACCAACGTAAACCTAAAGTTGTACGACGGTCTGGACGAACTTCAATAGGAACTTGGTAGTTAGAACCACCAACACGGCGAGCCTTAACTTCCAATACAGGCATAATGTTGTTCATTGCTTCGTCAAAGACTTCCAATGGATCGTTACCTGTAGTTTCCTTAATAATGTTAAATGCATCGTATAAAATCTTTGACGCAGTCCCACGCTTACCATCTAACATCAAACGGTTGATTAAGCGAGTAACCAATTTTGAGTTGTAAATTGGATCTGGGAGTACTTCACGCTTTGGTGCGGCACCTTTTCTTGGCATCTAAAATGACCTCCTCAAATGATAGTTACTTTTTAAGTAGTTTAATTTTTTCGATTAATTAGCTAAGTTAAGCTTATTTCTTAGGCTTCTTAGCACCGTACTTAGAACGACTTTGCATACGTCCGTCAACACCGGCAGTATCTAAAGCACCACGCACGATGTGGTAACGAACCCCAGGTAAGTCTTTTACACGACCACCACGAATTAAAACAACGGAGTGTTCTTGTAAGTTGTGACCAATCCCAGGAATGTAAGCTGTAACTTCGATTAAGTTAGATAAACGTACACGAGCGTACTTACGTAAAGCTGAGTTAGGCTTCTTAGGTGTCATAGTACCGACACGTGTAGCAACCCCACGTTTTTGTGGTGCGGAGTTGTTAGTTTGAACTTTTTTAAAACTGTTGTACCCGAAGTTTAAAGCTGGGGCGTTAGATTTTGAAGATTTAGACTTACGACCTTTACGAACTAATTGGTTAATTGTAGGCATCTAAAGCTTCCTCCTTCCTTTTTTCCTTAATAATTTAAGTACACACATCCAGGAGTTTCTTTTTTAGGTTAAAAAACTCCCACACATGCTGTGGTGTGCTAACTTGCTCACAGCCAGCACGTTCTTACTAAATTCTGTAAGAGAACTGTTCACATAAAGCACCTTTCATAGAATAACACGGCCTGGCAAAAAAAGTCAATCAAATTTAGTAAAAAATCAATTTTTTTGCGTATTTAATATATAGAAACCTTTTTAAGGAGTGATAAGATGATTTTGCTACATATTTTAATTTTTATTTTAGGCGCCTGTTTGGCTTCTTTTGCCCTTTGCCTAGCAAACCGTTTGGCTTGTGATGAGGATTTAGCGGCTCCTTCGCATTGTGATTTCTGCCAGCATCCCTTAACTCCTTGGCAACTCATCCCCATCGCAGGTTACCTTTTGCAAAGAGGACGCTGTCATTTTTGCCGACACCAACTCCGTACTCGTTATCCTCTGTCGGAATTAGGGGCAGGTTTGTATGTCTTACTTCTTTTCTTTAAGTTTGGTAATCCCACCATAACTTTTTTTATGAGTCTCTTTTTTGCTACCTGGACTTTGGTTTTAGCTTTAGAAGATCAAGCCACCACTAGTGTCACCAGCGCTTTTTTATTTGGTGGTGGACTCTTCTTGCTACTTTACTCCAAACGACACTGGAGCTGGCCTGCACCTATCACCTGGTTCAGTGCGGGACTTTTTTTACTTTGCCCCTCATACCTTTACTTTCGACAACAACTTGGTAGCGCTGATTTACTTTACCTCATCATTTGTCTGAGTTTTTTCGGTTTACCCAAGACCTTATGGATCACGGTGTTGGCTTGTTTAATCTTCCTAGCAACGGCTAATTATCAAACTAAACAACCAAAACAGCCCTTCTTACCTGCCCTAGGTGCCGCAGCTCTATTAATCTTGTTACTGACTTAGGCGAAAAAAAGTTCGTACCTCGACTGATACGAACTTTTCTTAGCAATTATTTTTGATTATTTTTCTTGGATAAGACAGAGTGGTGTAAGCCGTAGACAAAGTAAATTACCAAACCTAAAAGGCACCAGTAACCGGCGTAAGTTTTGGCTTCAATGTCTAAGCCCCAAAAGACGGCTAAGGACCCAATAAAGGCTAGGGCTGGTAAAACGGGGTAAAGTGGCATCTTAAAGCCAGGCATTGGTAAGTCCTTACCTTCCCGCTTTCGTAAAGCATAGATTCCCAAGGAAACGAACATAAAGGCAATTAAAGTTCCGGCAGAAACTAATTGCGATAAGGTTTCAAATGGGAAAAAGGCCCCTAAAATAATCGTGACAATGGTTAAAACCAATAAGGCATTATTAGGTAAGTTATTCTTATTTAACTTACCTAACCAGGCTGGTAACATTCCATCCCGACCGAAAGAGTAAAGTAAACGAGAACCTGCCAACATCATCCCAATGATAGCTGTAAACATCCCCAAAACGGCGATAGAAGTTACTACGGAAGCCACCACAGGATGACCAGCATGTCTCAAAGCCCAACCAACAGGTTCGGCGTTCCCGGCGTACTTCGTGTAGTGGAACATCCCAACTAAAACTAAGGAAACAGCCACAAAAAGAACTACAGCAATCACCAAAGAGCCTAAAATCCCACGCGGCATGGTCTTAGATGGGTTCTTGGCTTCTGCCGCATTCGCTGCAATAGAGTCAAAACCAATGTAAGATAAGAAAATTGAGGAAACCCCGGCGTAAATCCCTTGCCAACCTCCAAAGTGAGTGCCATCAGGATTAACTTTTGATTCAGGAATAAATGGGGTGTAGTTTTGTGTCTTAATAGCGGTTGCCCCTACCAATAAAAAGAGCAAGATGGCCGCCACCTTTAAAATTACCAAAGTATTTTGCACCCGGGCCGCTTCAGACATCCCACGTGAAACTAAGAAAGCGACTAACACCAAAACGATTAGGGCAAATAAGTCAACAACCCCACCGTTAGTTCCCACAGGATTTGATAATGATGCCGGCAAGGTAAGTCCTAAAGGCTCAATCAAACCTCTAAAATTAGCCGACAGTCCCGAAGCCACGAAGGCCACGGCAATAAAGTACTCAGCCAACAAAGCCCAGCCAACAACCCAACCAAAAAATTCACCAAAGATAACGTTCATCCAAGAATAAGCTGAACCTGCAAAAGGCATGGCTGATGACATTTCAGCATAAGCGAAAGCCACCAAACCAGCAACCACAGCTGCTACTAAGAAAGAAAGAGCAACTGCAGGGCCCGCATACTTCGCAGCAATAACCCCTGGTAAAGTAAAGATTGCTGTACTCACGATGGTCCCTACCCCTAATGCCAAGAAGTCCTTGGTTGTCAGAACTTGTCGCAAGTGCGAGTCTTTATTCTTATAAACTGAGACGTCTTCCTTAGCGAGCATACGCTTAAGAAATTTATTCATAATTTTTGCCTCCAAATAATATCTTAAAACTATTTATTCAATTTTAGCAAGTTGCTTTTAATTAGTCAACGATTAAGAAAAAATAGATTTCATCATTAAATTTTCACCAAGAAAATAATCCTATAATAACGGGCTTGATGACTACTCATTTTTCATAAAGAAAATAAAAAAGCTGTGCTTCTCTCAAAAAAAGCACAGCTTTTTGAAACTCAACGTGCAACCATTACATCACAGACGGCATTGCGCGTTACATAGTCCGTAACCGCCCCCATCAAAGCTCTCTCAACCACATTCATTCCCGTCGGTCCCATGACAATTAAATCTGTGTGGTGGTCCAAAGGAAATTCTTTAGCAACAATAGTTCTTGGCGTCCCGAAACGAGCGTGAATATCCACAGCGTCTAAACCATTGGCTTTGACTTCTGCTTGTAATTTTTCTAGATATTCATTAACATCTTCAAATGATTGATATACAACATCGCCGTTAGCATCCACCATTCCGCCGAAACTCATGGAGAATTGTTTTAGGTCGATGACATTCAATAAATCAACATGGCCTTGGTTACGCTTAGCAATTTCTGTTGCGGTTTTCAAAGCATTTTCCGCCGTTTTTGAACCATCAACTGGTACCAAGATGTTTTTGTATTCCATTGTCATAAGATGACCCCCTCATCACTTTTATCCTACTTCTATTATAACATAAAATCACTTAAATATATAGTTTGAAAGGGCTTAGCACATTGAAAACATAGGCCTTTACTCAAATTGGCGTGCCCGCGCCCGAATCCAAACTAGATTAGTCAAAATGTCATTATGATTAGCGACCTGCTCATTGAATTCCACTAACATTTGTCTATATAATGGCACGTCATCTTTAAGAACTTTTAGTTCTAACCTAAAAGATTTACAAAGGTTTTGATAAATTAAATGACTGTATTGTTCATCCCCGTTATTGATATAGGTAATTGCCCTTTGTGCTTCATCACGATATAACTTAGCTCGACTGACATAATATTCTTTTTCCATGGAACAACCCCCTCACACGGTTTTTGTTTGCGCTTTCATAGATATTTTAGTATGCATTTCTGAAACTTTCAAGCATTCTTTTCAAAAAAAGAAGCCTACCGTTTACGATAAGCCTCTACCTTTATTTCAAAATTTTTTGTGCCACTAAGTTAGTAAATTTGTCTGTCCCAACCTTATTGGGGTGGACATCATCATTATAGAACCAACTTTCATGCCCATTACTATAATCATACCAGTCGATTACATGAATGTTTGGATATTTGCGACCTGCTTCTTTAATTCCTTTATTAACGGAGTTTTGCCAACTCTTTGTCGGAACATGAACATTTACCCAGTAAACCTGTCGTTTACCCAAAACCTCCATAATTTGAGCTAATTGTTCCTCATTAAAAGCGCCATTCGTCCCCTCTACCAATAAGACCGTATCCGCTAAGTGCCCTTGAGCCTGTAAGTTTTTCAACACATCAGGTACCATATAAACTTGGCGCCCGACTTGGGCATCGACATACATCTGCGGAAAAATATCTTGTAAACTAGGACTCGTAGCCGCTAAAACGGAATCTCCAACTGCTGTTAAAGACATATTTTGTGCCTGATTAATTTGTTTTTGAGTCAGTTGCTTTTCTAAATTAGCTTGAACCTTCTTAGAAGGCTTCGCCTTCGTTTGATTATTCTTCTTAGTTTGCGCTTGGTTCTTAGCAATCGTCGCTTGCACAGGATTAGCTTGCATTTGATTGGACTTAGGTTGCATCAAAGCACCAATGAGTGCCACCATAACTACTAAACCAGCAATACTCAAAGCATATCTACGAGGCATGTGCACCGTATCCTTGCGGAATGCTTCCCGGATTACCGATAATGTTTGACGGTAATCAAAGAATTGCAACGGCCGTTCTAAGTAGCGGTAAGAAAGCTCTGAAATCACCAAAATTAAAGCAATTTCGATAACCGCATTTAAAATAGGATGATTACCAACCTTGACTTTACTTTCATAAAAAATCATCACCGGAAATTGGTAAAGATAAATGCCGTAACTTCTTTTTCCAATCCAAGTAAAAAGCGGATTGGTGAAGAGACGGTTAAAGTCACCTCCAGGATGTGCCACAATTGCCACCAACAAGGCAGAAAGAATGGAGAAGAAAAACATCCCCATGTGATAAATCCCCGAAGCTTGAGCGGAGGCAAAAATAAAGCTTAAAATAATCCCCGCCAAAGCAAAGGCACCAATTCCATCTAAAAAGCGCCGGTGTCCTGTATTAACTTGCGGCCGTAATTTAGTACTTGGCCAAACAAAAGCTAAGGCGGCTCCAATGAGGATTGCAAACATACGCGTATCAGTACCATAATACAAGCGCGAGGGGTCGCCACCATGATACAGCAGAGCCATCTCGAGTGCAGAAATGAAGGCTCCTAAAAAGATTATTAGGGCAATCATGCTCTTCTTTTTAATAAAAGCTAACAATAAGATCACTAATAGCGGCCATAACAAGTAAAACTGTCCTTCGATTGATAAGGACCACAGGTGCGTAAAGGGAGATTCACCACCAAAGTGCGCAAAATAGGACTCATGGTGCTTAATTTGAAACCAGTTGTAAACATAAAAAACGTTACTTAAAATTATCCCTCGAATATTTACCAACAGGTTGCGTTGGAAAAGTGTTATGTAAGCACTCGATACCAAAACCATGGTTAATAAAGCCGGGTATAAACGCCGAAAACGACGTAGATAAAAATCTTTAATAGAGATAAAGCCTCGTTCTTCTTTTTCCTGAATTAGCAAATCAGTGATTAGGTAACCCGAAACAACGAAGAAAATCGGCACTCCCAAAAAGCCCCCCGGCAAACTTTGTGGCAGAATATGATATAAAATCACGCCAATCACCGCTAAAGTCCGTAACCCATCAAAGCCCGTGATGTAGCGACTGCTTTTCAATCTCTTTCCCATAATTACTTATTCCTTTCTCGAATAACTCCATTAACTTATTATACGCGTTAAAATTTCGAAGTTCAATTGCGGCCAAGATAAGATTTTAATATTTTTACACACCAAAAAGTCAGGAAGCTAAACCTCCTGACACTAAACTTTACAACCAGTGAAATATAACCACGACAAGCGGTAAAAGGGACGTCCCGCCTAAAAAAGCCCATTGCCATTTAGGCAAAACATCTGCTTTTTCTTGCGTACGGGGGCCTTTTTCAACAAAACCTAAGGCTCGCATGGCTTGGGCACTATCACGGGACCAGGTTAAAGCTGTAATGATAACCCTCAAGTACAAACCTGGTTGATAATAATGATAACTTTTTCCCCTAATTTGGGCTGAATATTTAATCACACCTAATTGCTTTTTGATACGACTCAACATATTCATAGCAGCTAAACCACCATAAACAAAAGCTTGAGGTAAATGCAAGTGTTGTTCCAAGCTTATTAGTAATACATCAATTTTAGTAGTCAACGTCAACAGCATTCCCAAACTCAAGTAAGCATAAATCCGACTAGCATAAATCCAGGCTAAGTACACACGCGCTCCTTGACCAAAATAGTAAAAAGAAAGAAAGGAACCTAAACTTAAGGGAAAGGTTATTAAAAAGACTAACCCTATCGTTTTAAAGTTGGCTTTATGATAGGCTAAGTAGCCTAAACTTAACAACAGTACCAAAAGGTTATAACTAATGCTCTTAATAAAAGCTAGACAAAGACCTTGACTTAAGAGTAGAAGTAACATGATAGTGGGATTCAATTTAAATTTCATCGTTTCACCATCCTAACTTTTGATGCTCCAAACGAAGCTGATAGTCTAAATAAGGGGTAATTCCCATTAATTGGTGTGAAATCACTAAAGTCGCGATTTGCAAATCAACAGTCACAGTCTGTAACTCCTCCAAGACCGGCTTTAGACTTACCTGATCCAAACCGCTAAAGGGCTCGTCAAGTAACAAGACTGGTGGACTCATAATCAGCATCCCTAGAATCTGCAGACGTTTTTGTTGACCACCGGAAAGCTGGTAACAAACTTGGTCATTTAAATCCCACAGACCAAAGGCTTGTGCTACTGCTTGCACGCGCGCGGGCGTCCAGTACTCTGGGTGGTGACTCTTTTTTAGTGAGAGAGCTAATTCCTCAGCTACCGTCAATTTTACAAACTGATCTAAACTATTTTGAAAGACAATTCCGACCAACCTAGCCCACTTTTTTGCTTTTGTCCGCGCTAAGTCCTGCTTATCAAAAATAATTTTACCATGGTAAGAATTTTGCTTGATTAAGGCCTTAAAAAAAGTCGACTTGCCCACTCCATTTTGCCCAGATAAAAGGCCAATTTTCCCACGACCTAAACGATAACTACTGTCAATTACCAACTGTCGTTTTCCCGCCCACAACTCTATGTTGCACCAGGATAAATCACCAGTTAAATCAGGAGCTAGTGGTAAATTCACAGCTGGCTTTTTGACTTCAGCTAATATAGTACGATTAACCTCATGAAGTGTTTGGTCTAATTGAAAAACATGGTCAACATAGGCTTGATAATCAGATAAATCATGATCACAAATCAAAATCGTTTTACCTTGCTTGACTTGTAGATCTCGCAAAAGTTCCAGTAGTCGCCGTCGCTCCTTTAAATCAATGTTGGCGAAAGGTTCATCTAAAATAATAATTTCACTCCCCATAGCTACCACACTGGCAAGCGCCACTCTTTGCAGTTCACCACCGGATAAAGTTAGTAAGTCCCGATCTAAAAAAGCGGTTAAGTTGAATTGCTGACAAACCTGTTTGATCCTATCATTAATCTCAATCAGCGGTAGATTTAAATTAGCTAAAATAAAATACAATTGTTCCCGAAACGTAGTCATAACAATTTGCTGGCGAGGATTTTGAAATAATAAAGCTATTTTAGTAGCCCTTTTAGCAGCACACATAGTTCCAACTTCTTGTCCATCTAACAGTACCTGTCCCTGGCTAATCTGGCCACCAAATTCTGGATAAAGACCAGTTAAAAGTTTTAAAAATGTTGATTTACCAGCTCCCGACTGACCAATCAAAAGGCTAATCTTTTGAGTAGGTAAGGTAAAATTTAAGTCGCGCAACACCGCCTCACCTTCAACTTGATAGGTAAAAGTCAAATTTTTTACTTGCAAACTTGTCATTAGCGTAAAAACCCAGCTTTCTTAACGGCTGCTTGAATCATAGCTACTAACACCCCTGAAAAAAGACCAATGGATAGCAGACGTAAAATAAACAGCTGCACTAGCATGCCGACTTGATAATCTAAATAACCATCTTGGAATAAGGACCAGGCAAACGTCACTACCGTGGTGGTCAACACGGATAAACTAAGTCCAAGTTTACCGAAGTTTTTATATCCCGTTAAAGCAAACCCTAATTCTGAACCTAATCCTTGATAGAGACCAGAAATCAGGTTAGCTGCTCCCCAACTAGAAAATAGAAACATTTCGACTGTTGCGGTTAATAATTCCCCGATAAAAGCTCCTCCAACTTTACGTAGCAAAGTTCCAGCTAGAGGACCGGCCATCGTCCACACACCCAGAGTTAAATCATTGGCATAAGGTTTTAAAGGTGTGGCCGCTAAGGCATAATAGGCATAACTCCAAACCTGATAGATAATTCCTAAAAAGATAGCAATAATTGCTAAAAAAATCACACTTTGAACATCCCACTTTTTCTTTGACATTGTCAAAACCTCGTTTCCTATAATTTTGATCATGGTTGAGCTAAAAAAGTCCAGACTGCTTTGATAGTCTGGACTTCTCATTGTCTTTTTTACACATAGTTCCCTCCGCTGATGTTAATCAGATCAGGTTCAATGGGTATTTCTCAGCCAGAAGGCACCCCAACTATCATCAATTATTTTCTTTATAACACCTGCATTTTATCATAGTACATCTTCTTTAGCAAACGTTTTCTTGATTTTTCAAAAGAAAAACGGCCCTCATTAGGACCGTCAAAATGCCGCTGGCAGGAGTCGAACCTGTACTGGGAAAACCCAACAGCGACCTGAACGCTGCGCGTCTGCCAATTCCGCCACAGCGGCATGAGTATTAAAATACTCAATAATCATACTATATTCCCGCTAAGAGGTCAAGGTCCACCAGTGCTTACTTTGAATTTTTTAGTAAAGCAACGGCCGTCCCATATCCATGCAAAATCATGTACTTAGGACCCACGGCCACTCGGGCAATCTCTGGTACAAAACTGACATCAATGACCCCATCAGCTCCGAGGGCTTCCGCCCGTTTACCTAAGATTTCTTTGACTTTTTCGTAAAGATTGTCGTAATCAGCAACTTGATCAATTTCATCCGGTTGTAAAGTTTTTTTGACGGTGGCATTCACCACACCTTTAATCGCATAACTACTCCGCAAATCACCGGTAATTAAAAACATCTACCTCACCTCTTCGTATAACTTTTAACTTTAATTTTAGAGGATTGAGCGAATTTTGACAAGGTTTACATAAAAAGACGGTAGTTACCCTGACTAATCGTAATTTCTTCACTTTGACTGGCAACCCGATGCTTGGATAAAAGCGTCTTTAACATCTTTTCTAAATGCTGACTTTCCCTAATTTGCTCAATTAAATCTGTCTTGACCCGCAGATACATCTTTTCCCGCTTAGTTGGAACCTTAAAAATTGTAAAATCTGCCTCTTGCTTAACTGCATTGGCGAATAAATCCCGAATAAAACGACTTTCGCGCTCCATACTTGCCATCTTCTTTCTTTTGAATTCACCTCCATTTTAATCCCGTAATAAAAATTTGCAAGCAAAAAGCCGGAACCTAGACTCCGACTTGCGATAATTATTTAACTAATTCTGCGATGGCTTCCGCGTAAATTGCTGTGGCTTTTAATAAGCCATCTACTGGCATAAACTCGTCCGCTTGGTGCATAGTATCAGGTACCCCTGGGAACATAGCCCCAAAGGCCACCCCACGCTTCATTAAACGTCCATATGTTCCTCCACCGACAACCATACCGTGAGCTTCTTGGCCAGTTTGACGACGATAAACCCCTAATAAAGTTTCTACTAATGGGTCAGATGGGTCTACGTAGTGTGGTACTTGAACCCGACCTTGGTCAAGGGTAACCCCCATCGGAGTCACTACTTTTGCTAAACCTGCTTTGATATCTGTTTCATCCATACCTTTAGGGAAACGGAAGTTCAAGGTGATTTGCCCTCCCTTACCAGCTTCAAAAGCAAAGATACCAGCATTCATCGTTAAGTCACCCATCACATCATCCGTAAAGTTAATTCCAAAGTTTTCCATCCGAGAATCTTGGTGTAAGTAGTTGGCTGTAAAGTCTAAGTAATTCTTAGCGTCAGCCCCAAAGGCAAAGTCCTTTAAGAATAAAGCCAAGTAAGTCCCAGCGTTTTCACCATTACGTGGTTCTTGAGCATGGGCAGCTTTTCCGATGAAACTAATTTCCAAATTAGTTCCAACTTCCTTAACTTCAGCTTCCACAGGTTTGTCCGCCACAAAAGCAGCTAGAGCTTCTTTAACTGATGCTAAGTCTAAACCGGCTACTACAGCTTGCGCATCACGTGGTACCATGTTTTCACGTAAACCACCATCAAAGGAAAGCAATTGTACTTGAGCATCGTTTTGACCAGGAAAATTCAACACAAAGCTAACATTTCCCTTTTCACCGTTAATAATTGGGAAGAAAGCATCTGGTGAAAAACCAAAGTCAGGTTGGGGCATCTTTTCAAAGTAGCGCGTCATTCCACGCCATTGACTTTCTTCGTCAGTCCCCAAAATAAAACGAATCTTCTTATTAACAGGTAAGCCTAATTCCTTCACAATTTTCAAACCGTAGTAGGCAGCCATACTTGGACCCTTGTCATCAGAGGCTCCACGAGCATAGAGACGACCATCTTCAATGGTTGGTTCAAAAGGTTTCTTGGTCCAACCCTTACCGGCTGGCATTACATCCACGTGTCCTAAAATTGCCAAGGTTTCATCACCTTCACCATAGGCAATGTGACCTGCTAAGCCATCTACTTCTTGAGTTTCAAAGCCATCACGACGACCAATTTCTAAGAACTTGTCCAAAGCTTCCTTAGGACCAGGACCCAAAGGTGCTTCATCCGTCCCTAAACTTTCGTCACGGACACTTTCGATTTTAAGCATCGTTTGCAAATCAGCCAATAAATCGTCTTTTCTTTTTTCGACTTCTTTTGTCCAATCAATTGTCATTTAATTATTCCTCATTTCTTATTGAGTATACAAAACCATTGTAGCACACTCAGAATAAATGTCAGTACTTGTAACCTGAAAATTCCTAAATTCTGGTCCAAACGCATACCATGGTAATGTTATAATAGGTCTAAAAAGTTATTAGGAGGACCTTATGTTGTTACTCACTACTGATATCTTATCTCAGGTTATTACTCCGCGCCCCTTACTAAGCCATAAGGGGAACTTCGGACGGGTACTAGCCATTGGTGGTTCCTTGAATTTTGGTGGCGCAATTATCATGGCCAGTCAAGCTGCCGTTTATGCAGGAGCCGGTTTAGTTTCTTGTGCTACTAATCGTGCTAATCTATCTGCTCTGCATGCCCGTTGCCCTGAAGTCATGTTCCTTGACTATCATGATCAAAAACAAACCTTATCAGCAATTCAACAAAACGACGTCATTATTATCGGACCTGGACTTGATTTAGATGACTTCGGATTCGAACTTTTATCATTGGTTTTAACCTATGCTAAAGAAGATTGCCCCGTAATTATTGACGGTTCAGCTATTACCCTTCTAAGTCAACATCCCTTTTTAGTCAACTACCCCTCTCTAAAGAGAGGGGCTTGTAAGGTTGAACCTTACGTTCT
>NZ_AZFH01000165.1:0-226 GCF_001435735.1 Ligilactobacillus equi DSM 15833 = JCM 10991 | reverse complement strand
CGGACTGGAGGCCTTGAAACCGAAGAAGAAAGGTAGGCCAAGTAAGGTGTCAAAGATAAGTAAGAAGAATGCCCGTAAAATGTTGAAGAAGGAAAGCGACGAAATGGAGGCGTTGAAACAAGAACTCCGTCAAGTTAAGATGGAGCGTGATATCTTAAAAAAATCACTGACCCTGTTCGGACCCTCAAAGCCAAAGATAAAACGGTAATTGTGGATCAGATCAGGG
>NZ_AZFH01000164.1:0-636 GCF_001435735.1 Ligilactobacillus equi DSM 15833 = JCM 10991 | reverse complement strand
AGTGGGATGCCAGTAAAGAAATCTGATAAGAAGTAGATTACAAATCTAAAAAATCTGTAAGAGCTTGTCAACCTTAAAAAGGATGTCATAATTAGGGTATACATAAAGAGAGAGTCAAAATCCAGAAAGGAATGTGATTGGTATGTTAAAGATGGTTGTAAATGGAGAGGAAAATGAAAAGGTAATCTCACTTAAAAGCGAGTGGGAAGAAGAACTGTTAGTTACTGATAACCACGGTGAAATAATAGTTGATCCACAAGATATTACATACTCATTCGGTCAGTTTATGGTGGGTGTAGTAAATGGAAATCAACAAGTAGACGATAGTCCTTACTTAACGATTGAACTAGATGATTTAGAAAACTCGCATTTTGGGGTAATGTTTGATAAATCAGCAATTAATGAACAAAGAGAGGTAGATGATTCATTATTTGTTGAACTTACAATCGCATATAATGATATTAAGAATTATGTTGATAACTTGAACGCATTATTGTCCAAAGTTAGTCAAGAATTAGGATATAGCAAATAAGTAAAAGCCACCAGTTTTGGTGGTTTTTTAAGTATTTACTTCAAATATGAAGGTACAATTTAAAGGGGATAAAAAGCGATGTGAACGTCCAAAATTGAGGGTGT
>NZ_AZFH01000026.1:0-369 GCF_001435735.1 Ligilactobacillus equi DSM 15833 = JCM 10991 | reverse complement strand
TATACAAATATCAAGGAATTGAAGGACTTAAAAGTAAGCGTACTAACCAAAGTTATACTCTTAACTTTAAAATTTCTTTAGTTACAGCATTTATGGAATCGGGAGATTCTTTACTAAACTTCGCAATAAAAAATGGATTAAAATCTCATACACAACTATATAACTGGATAAAGCGGTATAATGAAGGTACCTTAAAGGCTTATCAGCCTAGAAAGAGAGACCTAAATTTGACTAAAAAAAGAAATTCAACCAGAAAAACTACCTTTGAAGAACGCCTAGAAATCATTGAATTCTTGATTAAACATGATATTAATTACCATAGAACAGCCGAAAAATATGATGTGAGTTATGCACAAGTATATAGCTGGT
>NZ_AZFH01000163.1:0-206 GCF_001435735.1 Ligilactobacillus equi DSM 15833 = JCM 10991 | reverse complement strand
AGGGCGTTGACAGCTCACGTCCTAAGCCTAGTTAATTGGTAGGTAAGACCTTATTATTTCCGAGAATGGTTTGGTTTCTTACTAAAGCATTTAAGAAATGGTAGGGCATACTTTACCTAGGTAAGTTGTAGCTAGTACTTCACGAAGTGATGAACTTCCGAAGGAAGTCTACAAGCCACCGAATTTATTCGGTGCGTAGTTTGACA
>NZ_AZFH01000162.1:11642-21715 GCF_001435735.1 Ligilactobacillus equi DSM 15833 = JCM 10991 | reverse complement strand
TGGAGCTTATATCCCCCCACTAAAGTAGGGGGATTTACGCTCCTTTTTCATTAAATCAAAGTCAAGATTTTTACCGAGTTTCTTTGGATCAAAGTATTCAAACTAACCTCAAAAAGCCGGTCAACCATGCTTTCTACACGGAATACCGGCAACTTCAATTATTATGCTTACTGATTTTACAGCAGGAAAAACACGGCTTAAATTCGAGTCCAAATAAGGTGTACGGCATTTTATTTGATGTCGCCTGGCTATGGGAAGAGTACCTCTACTTAATTCTAGCTGATTTAGACTTTCAGCACCCCCAAAATAAACAGCGTAGCGATGGTGTTTTGCTCTATCAAAAAATGTACGGAAAGCATCGAAATCGTACGGTCTACCCTGACTTCTACCATCCTGACGGTCTCGTACTCGATGCGAAGTACAAACGTGCTGACCATGGGATCCAACGAAATGATCTCTACCAGATTATCACCTATAGCCATATCCTAAATGCTAAAACTGCTGGAATTATTTTTCCAAGCTTAAGTCAGCATCAATACGATATCTTGGGTGACTTGGCTGGCTTGGGTGGTCAAATTTTTAAACTCGGTTTTCAAATTCCGCAAGAAGCTCCCAACTATGCTGCTTTCGTTCAGACTATGGTAGCCAGTGAAAAGCAAGTCAAAAATCACCTTCAGAACTTTTTGGAGCAGTGAGCCCTGGGCTGACTGCTTTTTAGATAATTCTAGCCAAGACTTCCCACAAACTCTCATCACCGTAGATTTCCAAATCTCCCCCATCCCAAATTTGAAAAATTATCTCATCGGCATAAATCGCCTCAAAATTTTGCTTGGTTGGTGCCACCTGCGCTTGCGCATACTCCAAAATATCACCTGTTTCATAGGCACGGTTGAGATTTTCGACCAGAGACCGACTTGCAACTAATTCTGTAACGGTTGTGACATGGTATTGTTTTAACAGTCCGGAAAGTTTGGCTGTCACTAATTGATTAATCATTTTTATCACCTCGAAGATCTCGATCTTACGATCATTTTGGACTTTTGGCAAGTAAAATATTACGACATTCTTCAAAGCATAGTCAAAAAGTCCATCTAGTTTTCATGCCTAGATGGACTTTTGTAATTTATTTCATTCGTTGTTTGGTAAAGTAGTCCAGCGGAATTTGTTGGACAATACTTATGGCAATTGCGATGGTAAAGGCCGTGATAAAGCAACTGCGCATATATGTCAAAGCCAAGTTATCCATCCCCGTAATTAGAAAGTAAATGGCCCGGTAAAAGCCAAGTCCCGGAATCAAGGGAAAGATACTGGTTGACAGGAAAATGGTCATCGGTGATTTACGCTTGGCTGCCAAGACTCGAGAAAAGAAAGCCACAAATAAGGCCGGAAAAAGGACCGCCATAGCTTCGATTTCCGTCATTTGATTAATAAACAAATATAAGAACCAAGACAAGGCTCCCAGAATTCCCAAATCCCCAAAGTAACGCTTAGGCACATGGTATAAAAGCGAAAAAGCTATGGTACCGACACCAGCCATAATCACTTTCACCAGTCCTTCCCACCAAGTATGAGTGACATTGGAAAAAGGTGTTGTCATTTGTTCAGCAAAAGGCAACAGCGCAATTGTTGCGGCAATCCCCACTGAAATGGAAAAACAAGTTAATAACGCCGACATTAAGAGCGATAACCCGGTAGAAAAATTATTTTGCGAAAATTCCCGCACCGAATTTACAAAGAAGGCTCCGGGAACCAGTACCATCAAAGCTCCCAGGATAATCAAACTACGGTGTTGCCCTAGACCAAGCGCATATAAAACATTGGCCGTCAAAGCAATGGCTGCACTTCCCATAATGGTTAAAAGAAAGCCGGTATGAATCTTAGAGCCAATTAGCTGAAAAACCAAACCAGCCACCAGTCCACTCAAGGCCGACGCTAGCGAATCTGACCAGGAACTCCCTAAGGCCAAAGAAAAGCCCACCATTTACCATGATGAGCTTTTGAAAATTAATCAGCTAATTGAATTAAGTCAGTAGATAAGTAACGATCCCCACCATCAGGCGCAACCGTCACCACAATGTGATTAGGGCCAAGTTTTTTGGCAAGTTTTAAGGCTCCGTAAATGTTGGCCCCAGCAGAAATTCCTGGTAAGAAACCTTCCTTAGCGGCAGTTTGTCGCGCGGTTTCTAAAGCATCTTCACTGGCAACTTCAACCACCCCGTCATATAAGTCACGGTCTAAAACTTCAGGAATAAAGCCGGCTGAAATCCCTTGAATCTTATGCTTGCCCGCTACGCCATCTTTTAAGAGTGGTGATTCAGCTGGCTCAAGGGCGTAAACCTTAGTGTTAGCATTTTTAGCCTTGAGGGTGTGACCTACCCCGGTTAAAGTCCCACCAGTCCCGACGCCAGCAACGAAGGCATCAATTTCGTGACCCGCTAGGTCTTCCAAAATTTCTTGCCCGGTAGTTACTTCGTGAATACTTGGGTTAGCAGGGTTTTCAAATTGCATGAGCATGAACCAACCATTTTCCGCAACTAATTCCTTCGCCTTAGCGATAGAACCTTTCATTCCGTCAGCCCCTGGTGTTAAGACTAATTTAGCGCCGTAACCAGCCATCAGTTTACGCCGTTCCACACTCATAGTTTCTGGCATTACGATAACTACTTTATAGCCTTTAGCGGCCCCAAGCGCAGCCAAACCAATGCCGGTATTCCCGGAAGTTGGTTCTACAATCGTACCTCCAGCTTGAAGTTGACCAGCTTTTTCGGCAGCTTCAATCATGGCCAAAGCAATCCGGTCTTTAACTGAGCCTGCTGGGTTGAAGAATTCTAACTTTACATACACATCCGCAGAGTCCGCTTCTGTGTGTAGTTTATATAAAGGTGTCTTGCCGACTAGTTCGGTTACTGATTGATAAATTGTCATACTTTTTCCTCTTTTCTGCGAGCAACCAGGTCCAACCAATTCTGAAAGAAGATTCTTTGCGTTTCTTCCCAGCTAAAATCTGGTTGGGCTTGGTTAGTTTCATCTAAATAATAATGTTGTGGTCGAGCTAGCAGGGTTCTTTGAGCAACTTTAGCCTGCCATTCCCGCTGATACTCTTCTTTTAAGGCATTACGCCCGTATTCTAAGTGTGCGAATAAAAAGGTACGGTGCTTAGCCGGATGCGTAAACAAGAACAAATGCCCCGTTTGACTGCGAGCAATCTCTTGCGCTCCGCCAGCCACTATGGCTTGCCCATCCATTTCGGCATACCGAGCATGAGGCGCCAAAAAGCCATCTGCCAAACCCGTGAGTAACGGACTAGACCGCAAAATCTTTTGTGGGTAAACGCCAAAAACTTTTTCTGAGAGATCATGTTTCTGACTGCCATAAAAATAATGACTGGCCACCATCGCCCCCCAACAGAGATAAAACTGTTCGATTTGATGGGTAGCAAGAAACTCCATTAAGTCAACCACTTCTTGATAATAAGTCACGTCCTCAAAGGCTAAATGTTCCAACGGTGCCCCGGTAATTAAAAAGGCATCCATATCCTTGACACGCGATAAATCTAAGGGTGCCATCATAGCTGCAACTTCTGCAGGCACCTGGCGACCCGTATAGTGAGTTTGCGGATAAAAGAAGGTCAGCTCTACCGGATAATCCTGGCTTAAGACCCGTCGTATCCGCCGGATAGTGGCTGCCTTATCATGCATAATATTTAAAATTCCAATCCGCAAACAGGTTTTATTTTTCATTGAATGGTACACCACTTCCTCGTTGAATACGTTATCAGAGTAAACCTTTACTTATTAATTGTCAACAACTTTAAACAAATCTTATTGAATACGTTTTCAAAAACGGTTATAATAAGCATGGTAATAAATTACGAGGGGCGTTTTTTTATGAAGAAAATTTTATCAGTCAACGCAGGCAGTTCTAGCCTTAAATTTAAAATTTTTGCAATGCCGGCAGAAACCGTCATTGCATCCGGAAAATTTGAAAGAATTGGAATTGAACACCCTTTGGTTGAAATTAAGTATGGTGACGGACAAAAATTCTCCGAAGAGGCTAAGGTTAAAAACCATTCCGAAGCAGTGCAAATCCTACTTGATAAACTACTCGACTTAAAAATCATTGCTAGCTACGATGAAATTTCAGGTGTAGGACATCGTGTTGTGGCTGGAGGCGAATTTTTCAAAGAATCCGTAGTCGTTGATACCAATAACGAACGGCTTATTGAAAAGACTTTTGAATTAGCACCTTTGCACAATCCAGCCAACCTCATGGGGATTCGCGCTTTCAAGCAAGCCCTTCCCCACGCAGTAGCGGTAGCGGTCTTTGATACGGCCTTCCACCAAACGATGCCGGAAGAAAACTATCTCTATGCTGTGCCATATAAATGGTATGAAAATTATAGTGTACGTCGTTATGGCGCCCACGGGACGAGCCACCGCTACGTTGCTTCAGTCGCTGCGGACATGTTAGGCAGACCTTTGGAAGATTTGAAGTTAATTTCCTGTCACCTTGGGGCCGGGGCTTCCATTTGTGCTATTAAAGACGGCAAGTCCTTCAACACTTCCATGGGCTTTACACCTTTAGCTGGAGTAACCATGGCCACCCGTTCCGGGGATGTTGACTTCTCTGCAGTCGCCTACATGATGCGTAAACTCAAGGTTAAAAACGTCAGTCAAATGGTTGAGACCTTAAACCACGAATCTGGGATGTTAGGAATTTCTGGCAAATACTCCGACAGCCGTGACATCTTAGAAGCCGCAGAAGCTGGAGACCACCGGGCTTACCTGGCCAATGAAATTTTCGAACGTAGCGTTATTGACTACATCGGACAATACACCTTCGAGATGGGTGGGGTCGATGGGATCATCTTTACCGCTGGTATTGGGGAAAATTCTCAGGAAACTCGTGAAAGTATTGTTAGGAAGCTCGCTTTCTTAGGTATTAATCTTGACAAAGTAAACAACCAAACGCGTGGCAAGAATACCTTCATTTCAACTCCTGACTCTAAGGTAAAAGTCATGCGCATCATGACCGATGAAGAACTTCTCATTGCCCGCGATACTTTCAACTTAGCTAAATAAGCCAATAGGCGCCCACTAGCCAAATCGGTTAGCGGGCGCCTATTTATAATATCCTTTTATATCTTTAATGAACTTTTAGTTTATTATTATATAAAAAGTACATCTATCCGTTATTACTGGAAAATTTCAAAATTTGCTAAAAAATTCACAAGCATCTTCTTAGAGTACACTAGCCCTTCAAAAGCCTATAATATCAGCTTTAATTTTTCTATAAGACTCTTTTGTTGTAAGTGTCTTACAAAATTTTCTCTAATCAGCTGCTGAGAGACGCATTCTCCGCACAATTTTTGACAAAAAACACATCTATGTACTTAAAATTTCGAAGCTATAATTGGATTTTTTAATGCCCGTATAATTTAATTTCTCGATTATTTTTGTCAACAGTTAAAATTATATACCTATATTCCATAATCAATAAATTATAACTTATTCAGTTTTATACGTATAAATATATGTATACGTAATTTTGTACGTACATTTATACATATGCATATAATGATTTATATAACAGCGTTTATATCAAATAAATTAATTAGACATCATGTAAATTCAAATATATCTATAAATAACGATAATCAAAAAATTATCTAATTTGAAAAACTAAAAAATATTTTATCACCTTTAATATTATTAATTTATTATCTTAATATAATAAATTAAAATTGAAACAAAAACGTGGCATAAAAAATAAATATTATGATAATAATTAACAGCCTAAAAAGGTTGATTTTATAAAGTTTTTAAATTCAAAACAGTTTTAGACCTTTATTAAGCCCACTATTTCAACAAAAACAGTGCCTAAAACAAAAAAAGACTAGATTTCCGCGGAAATCTAGTCAAAATTTTAATTTAAAATTTTGAAAGCTGCTTTGAGCCCTGCAAATAACATATCCGTCCCAATTACCGCTAAAATTAAGCCCATCAAGCGAGTGATTACAGCCAACATATTTTCACCTAACTTCTTAACAATTATTTCTCCATAAACAAATAAAAAGTACGTCAACAAAGCCAATAAAATAAAAGAAAACACCACAATTAAAGGATTATAACGGTTGGCTAAATTCATTGCCGTAGCAATCGTTCCCGGCCCCGCTAAAATAGGCATCGCCAAAGGTGTAATCGCCACCGACATTTCTTGTTCTAAATTAGGATGTTTGGGGTCCACATTGTGTTGAAGACTGGATGATTTTCCCTTTAACATGTCATAACCAATAATAGCAATAATAATTCCTCCGATACTGCGAAGAGCAGCTAAATCAATTCCAAATAAAGTAAAGATTTCTTTACCACCAAAGGTAAATAAAATGACAATAATTGTTGCAATAGTCAAGGCTTTACGTGCCACTGCATGGCTAACTTTATCCTCATCACTTGCAGTTAAAGAAATAAAAACTGGTAAATTCCCAATTGGGTTCAAAATAGCAAAAAAAGCCATCAAAACCACTGGAATACTCGCTAAATCTCTCATCTTAATCCACCCCCTTCACCTTAATTGTAAGCCTTTTCTAAAGTTATCACAAGCCTAAAAAGCCCTTAGACTTACATCCAAGGACTAGAAATTTAGGCCATCAATTTAAAAATCAAAAGTGCAACCGCCCCAATCAAACTTTGAGCATTAAACAAGAAATGGGCTAAAATTGGAAGCCAAATATTTTTCCGCCACATATACAAAAGTGTAAAAATCATCCCCGCTAAGGCATAAGGTCCTGTAGCTAGAAAGCTTCCCCCAAAATTATAATAGTGAGACATTGCAAATAAAAGATTAGTTACCACAAATAAAATACAAAACAAACCACGACTATCTTTATATTTGTAGAGCATATCGTGACGAAAAGCAATCTCTTCAAAAACTGCAATCATTACACTCACCAATCCAGTATAGCAATTAGCTAAAATTCCAGATAACGTGGCAATAGGTGGCATGATCTCCTTTAGCGGATGGGCAGGTAAAAATTGATTGAAAAATTTTCGTGCCACAACAACTACTAGCATGACAATAACCACCGTTATAAACGATAACAAAAGGTTTAACCAGATATGCTGCTTAAATTCTCGCCACTGTTTTTGCAAATAAGTTTTATATTTAGTGACTTCGTATGTAAATAGGGCAATAAACCAAAGCGAACCGATTAAGGCATAAAGATAACCATTATTACCTGCTAATTTACGTGCTAGCGTAACTGCTAAAAGTGTCCCAATAACATTGACTAAGACCGCCCAGAAAAATTGACGGTCTAAACGTTTACTAAATTCCATTAATATTTCACCTCGTAACTTGATAATATCAGGAAAACATCTTACGTACAATATTATATTGCAATAACTATATACCAAAAAAATTGACCCCCAAAACTCAGGAACTCCCTTTGCACCGGTTGGTCAATGGTATCAAAGTATTCCTTGGCCCCTTAAAACTTATCAGCCAGGTCATTATAAGTTGACGGTAACGGTAAACCCTACCAAAAAATCAATCGCACTTATAATCTACAAGTTAATCATCACGATGTCACCAACTATCAAAAAGCTAGCGGTACCAAAAATGTTGCTAAAACTAACTGGGTTTTAGTCGGTGCTGTAATTATCCTTGCAGTCTTAGTAATTGTCTTACTTGGCATTTTGCTTAAGCATACGCACAAGGATAAATAAATTAAGTTAACTTTTCGAGGTTTAGTTTTGCTATAATAGATTTAACATGATAGAAAGTGAGCGATGATGTCAATGAATATCGGATTTATCGGACTTGGAAATATGGGAGGCGCCGTAGCCAAAGCAGTCAATCAAGTGGATGATACCAACTTATTGTTATCTAATTATAACCCCACAAAAGCTCATGCTCTCCAACAACAAATCGGAGGGCAACTTCTTAGTAATAAGGAAATTATGACTCAGGCACAGGTAGTTTTTCTGGGAGTTAAACCTCATCAATTAAGCTCCCTTTTAGATGATTTAAAAGGTCAAGCTACTCCCGCCGACCAGACCATCATTTCTATGGCTGCAGGCGTAAACTTAGCTGATTTAACAGAAATGCTACCAAATAAGCCAATCATTCGGATGATGCCTAATACCCCCGTAGAAATCGGGCAAGGGATGACGACTTATACTACCTTAGATGGGCAAGCTAGTCCGCTCTTCGAAGATTTAATGGTTTATGCGGGGCAAGTAACCTTTACCCCAGAAAGCTTAATGGATGCAGCTACTGCTATCGCGGGGTGTGGACCAGCTTTTGTTTACCAATTTATTGAAGCCCTGGCGGATGCCGGAGTACAAAATGGACTTAGCCGTCAAGTAGCACTTAATCTTGCAGCCCAAACCGTTGCTGGCTCCGCTCAAATGGTAAGTCAAACCAAAAAACATCCCGCTCAACTTCGTGATGAAGTAACCTCACCTGGTGGCTCTACTATTGCCGGAGTAGTCGCTTTAGAAAAGCATGGTTTCCGTTACGCTATTATCTCCGCCATTAACAAGGCCCTCAAAAAAACTAAGAAACTAGGTAAAAACTAATCTAATAACCTTAAAGTCCCCCTTAGCTATCAAGGGGGGCTTTGCTTTAAAAATCATTGAGGGCTTTTATTTGTTGACCAACATCATTAAAATAACCAAATAGTAAAAAGCCTTAGGAAATCAACGTTTTTAGAACGTAATTTCCTAAGGCTTTTTATTTATGAGACTTTTTTCTAGCCTCTTTAGAGTAACTATCATCTACTCTACATGTTGAGCAATATCGTCTTTAGTTTCAGCAACTAACTGCGCGATTGTTATCTGTTTCATTTGGATTTCTGCTTCAATTTGGATTTTTTGGTAGTGCTTTTCCAAGACGTTGGGAAAGGCAATTCCTACCGAGCATTCTTGAGAAGTCCGATAATCAACTTTGAGTAAAGTATCCCCAGAATTAATCGCCTTATAGACATCATGAACGGTAATTTCTTCAGGACTACGTGTGAGCGTCGCGCCTGCCACTCCGCGTCTTGAACAGAGAAGTTCCGCCTTACGTAGTTGTCCTATCATTTGTCGTACTAAAGAGGGATTGCTATTGAGGCTAGAAGCTAGTCTTTCACTTGTAATAACCTCTCCATGGTGGATTTCCAAGTAAACCAAAATTTGCAATAAATCGCTCAAACGGTTATTTGCCATAGTCATCACCTCATATCCCGCTCATTATAACACGCCCAAAATAAGAAAAGTAGACTTATTTAGATAATTAAGCACCAAAAACCTTAAAGCGGTCAGCATCTGCCATATATTCTTTATCGCCGGCTGGAGCTTCGATCGAACCAAACGGCATTTGAGCGCGTAACTTCCAACTTGCTGGAATATCAAATTCCTTAGCAATTTCAACATCAATTAATGGGTTATAGTGTTGTAAGGAGGCCCCCAAGCCTGCAGCAGTTAAGGCTTCCCAAACAGCTTGTTGCGCCCCTCCAAGACCTTGTTCAGCCCAATCAGCAAAGTTATCTGCGTATAATGGGAAGTCTTTTTCTAATTGTTCAACAGTTGCAGTTTCGGTGAAATAAAGCACCGTTCCAAAACCGGCCTTGAAAGTATTGATTTTTTCCGTTGTCTTGGCGAAAGCTTCTTCACTCACAGCCACCTTCTTTAATTCGGCTAAGACAATATCCCAAACCTTATCAGAAGCTTCACCAAAAGTTACCACAGCACGAACTGTTTGACTGTTGAAAGCCGTGGGTGAAAGTTTAACAGCTTCCTTAATCAAATCAGCTATTTCAGCCTTACTCTGAGAAACATTCTTACCTAAAGCGTAGATAGTGCGACGGTTAGCTTGAATTTCAGTAAATTTATTTGACATAATTAGTTACCTCTTTGTTGTTATATTTTTTATTACTTGTTCTATGAATTCAATATAGCATTTTACCTACAAAAAGTAAACTAATATTTGTAACTTTTTTTGTAACAAGTTTTAAAAACTATTAAAAATGCCGTCATATCAAGAATGACGACATCGAATTTAACGACCTATTTTTTTAGTATAAACTA
>NZ_AZFH01000162.1:0-11574 GCF_001435735.1 Ligilactobacillus equi DSM 15833 = JCM 10991 | reverse complement strand
CCCAGCCAGTAAAATGAGTACCTAAGAAAAGCCAACCGATGATAGAAGCTGCCACTGCTTCACTAAAACCGTATAAAATACCTTTCGCCGGACCGATGATTGCCAAACCAGACATAAAAGCATTGAAGGCGGCAATATTACCAATTAAGATTACCACTAGCAACCCCAAAAACAAGGACCAGTTTAAATGGTAAGATATTTCCCAGGCTTGGAAAATGCCAAACATCAAGATACCTCCCAATAAAAATGACCAGCCTTGAACTAGTGATACTGGGTATTTGTTAGTCAAATGACCACCTAAAAGGTTATAGATTGCTACACACATCGCGCTTCCCACCCCTGCTAATAAAGCTGCTGGTGAAACTGCAAAATTGGAAAAGTTGCCGTGGGTTACAATTAAGAAGACTCCAGCAATTCCGATAACAATTGCCAAAATTTCATATAAATATGGCCAACGTTTCGCAACTAAACAAGAACCAATTAAAACCGGAATTGGTGCTACATTCATCAAAACTGCCCCCACCCCAGCCGTAGACAGCGCAATACACAAAAAATACAGATATTGACTAAACGCCACACCGCCAATACCATAAATTAGTAATACTACCAAGTCTTTTCCGGGCTTGAGCGGTGTCAGAATAGCTGTTTTATAATGCCAGAAACAATAAATTAATAAAATCACTCCTGAATAAAATAACCGTACTGGTGTTAACCACTGTGTATCAACATGCAAATTATCAAATAAAAACTGCGCCGTTGTCCCGGAAATTCCCCAGCAAATCCCCCCTAATAACGTCAATAAAATTCCTTTAATCTTTTCCATACGCTCTTCTCGTTTCTTTTCATATTACTTGTACAGATAACTATCATAGCCCTTCTTAATCCAACTGTAAATAAAAATATTTTTATTTTCAAAATTCCTAGACATCAAACTTTATCAGGCATATAATGAACTACAATTATAAAAAATTAGGAAGTGTTCTAACTTGACCAAAAAACCTGATAAAGAGCGCCTTTACACCAAAGATGTCATTTTAGTGATGGCTGCTTCTTTCTTCTTTATGTTCAGTAATATGTTCATTAATACTATTATTAATGGTTATGCTCAAAGTCTAGGCGCAACAGAGAGCTTCGCAGGCATGATTGTCGGTATGATGAGTTTAACTTCGATGTTTTTACGACCAATTGCGGGAAATCTAACCGACCGTTTTTCTAAATACGCCCTATCTTTAATTGGAGGTATCTTTATTTTTATTGGTATTGCCGGGTATGTTTTAACCCCCAATAGCCAGCTATTGCTCTTATTCCGCCTCCTAAATGGAACTGGTTTTGTTCTATGTACTGTTTGTATGACTACCTGGTTAGCAACTCTAGTTCCCCGCGCCCATGTGGGGCAAGCTATGGGATTTTACGGCTTGATGAATGCCCTTGCCATGGCAGTTGGACCTGCTGTTTCAATTAACCTTTACACTCGGATTGGTTATAAACACACCATTCTTATTGGGTGTGGAGCTGCAGTCGCAATGATGTTGATGGTCCTATTTGTTAGCGATCATGCAGTTCCCCAAGCAAAGTCTCAAACACGTCAAAAGAAAAAATTTAAGTTAATTCAAAAAGACGCGTTACCAGTAGCATTTTTAATCACACTGTTTGCTTTACCATACTTTGCTACCCAATCTAACTTAGTCGTTTATACTGAAGAAAGAAATCTGCATGTTGCGGTAGGTTCCTATTTCTTAATTTACGCCGTTGTACTTTTAATTATCCGAATTGCACTTAAAGAATATTTTGACACCGTACGCTTTCGATACTGGTTTTACATTAGTGTTATCGCAACAGCTTTTTACCTTTTGATGCTTACTGTTATGAAAAATAATTTCCAAATGGCGCTTGGCGCTACGGGCATGGCCATAGGTTACGGTGTTATCTATTCCGTTCTACAATCTACTGCCCTACTCTTGGCACCAATGGGAGAACAGGGGTTAGCCAGTTCAACTTTTTATCTTGGTTTAGATATTGGGATGGCTATGGGACCTATTTTAGGTGGTTTTATCGATGCTCAACTCTCCCCTGCTAATTTCTATCCGGTAATGCTTATTCTTTTACCAATCATGTTTTTAATTTATTTACCAAGTCGTCATAAATTAAATGGTGCCATTGATCATCATTAAAAAGGTCGCCTTCCATGTTTTGGAAAGCGACCTTTTTGACCTGGCTTAGATTCCGCTAGTAGCAAAATTTTTTCTTATTTAGTTAACATAACTTACCATTGATTCTTCTATTACAAAATCGTGGCTCCCAAAGAATTCTCAAAGTGTTGTAAGCCCCACGCTTGACCATATTCAGTAAAAGTTGCCACACAATCACTTGGTACTGTAATTTGGTAATTATGGTTGTAAGCGTCGACCGCTGTATGTAAGACACAAATATCGGTACAAACCCCTGTTAACCAAACTTCCGTCACTCCGCGTTCGCGTAAGAAATTATCTAAATTGGTGTTAACAAAAGCTGAATAACGATTTTTATCATACTGCCAAACATTTTCTTGGCTTTGGTGATTTTTAAACCATACCCCAACTTGGTCATAAAGGTCATGACCTGGGGTGCCCGCAATATTATGGGCGGGGAAAAGCTTAGTTTCAGGATGAAATTTGTCATTTAAAAAATGTGTGTCCGTGGGGAAAATAACATAATCTCCTGCCTGATTAAATTCTTCCATCCGTTTTAAAATCGCAGCTTGAATGTCTTGCCCGGGTTTCCCACAGGTTAAGGCACCATCACTTGCCACGAAATCATTAGTATAGTCAATTACCAGTAGTGCTCTTTTAGTCATCTGTCTATTTCCTTTCCTAATTTTCCTGCAGCAGTTTTTCAAAAGTTAGATAAAATTTTAAATCATCAGCTTCACTACGAACAGCTGGTCCTCGTAAATGGGTTTTAGAATGTGCGCGTCGGGTTCTCTGGGCTTGGTAGCGACTCATCAATAAAGAATCAATATTATCATTGGTGTATAACATCCCACTTTGATGAATCGCCTGGGCTCCTTTCGATAGCGCTAAAGCCGCCACCCCATAATCTTGAGTTACGACAATATCTCCCTTTTGGCAACGATTAATGAGGGCAAAATCCACCGCATCCGGTCCTGGTGAAATCACTTCGACTTTACTATAATCTGATGTAATCACATGATTAGTATCACATAAAAGTGTACAATCTATATTATTTTCCCGCGCTAAATATTCGACAATTCCAACTACCGGACAGGCATCGGCGTCAACATAAATTTGCACGAAAGTCCCTCCTTACTAAAACGTTTACTTTTTCAGTGTAACATTTTAGCGCTCAAAAAGGCTAAAATTTGCTCAAAAGTTGAAAGTTTTCCCTAAACTTCCCACCTTATAATTATAAAAAGATTATATTATCACTTTTAAATCTAGCCTATATATCAATCTTTTTCTCTAAAAACCCAGTCGTAAATCCCTTGTAAATACAAGATTTTCTTTCGGATTATTAAATTTATTCTTTTATTTCCCTAGTTTTATTTTAATTTTTTATAATTAAACCTTGCAAAAAAATTAATTATAAATTAGAATAAATTTATCTTTTCCAAGGAGTTGAAGTTTATGAAAAAGAATTATTGTACTGAAGAAAAACGCCACTATAAGCTTTATAAGGCTAAATCCCGCTGGTTAGTGGCGGCCATTACAACTTCTGGCTTAGTACTCTTGGCTACAGCCCCCGCTTCCCAAGCACAAGCTGATAGCGTCGATGAAGTTACAGTGACCCAAACCACTAATAATCAAGTCACTACCAATAGCCAAAATGCTGATACTGAACAAACAACTAACCAAGTACAAACCAATACTCAAACTGCTACTGCAAATCAAACAGAAAACGTTGCTACCTCTGCTGACGTAACACCAGCAACAACAGAAAAAGACCACGTCAAGGGTAACGTCCAAGCTGCTTGGGATCAAGGTTATCAAGGCCAAGGGATGGTCGTCTCCGTGATTGACTCCGGAGCCGATACCAACCACAAGGACTTCGCTCAAGCTCCTAAAGACCCTGCTATTTCTAAAGAAGAAGCCCAAGCTCAAATCAACAAGTTAGGTTATGGGACTTATGCTTCGGAAAAATTCCCCTTCGTCTATAACTACGCAAGTCGGAGTAATGATTGGATTAAAGACGACGGTCCCGATGCTTCCCAACACGGACAACACGTTTCAGGAATTATCGGAGCTAATGGTCAAGCAAATGGCACTGACAAGTACGCTGTTGGGGTCGCACCTGAAGCCCAATTGATGATGATGCGGGTTTTCAACGGCCAATTTGCCGATGAAAACACTGACGACATCGCTCAAGCAATTTACGATGCTGTTAAACTCGGTGCCAACGTTATCCAAATGTCCTTGGGTCAAGGGGTGGCTGCCAACAACTTAAACGATGTCGAACAAAAAGCCGTCCAATATGCTACTGAACATGGTGTCTTTGTTTCTATTTCTGCCTCTAACAGTGGGAATGGCGCCAGTGTAGCTGGTGATGACCTACCTTATAGACCAGGTGGCCCTGCTGGTAACTTCTCACCATTTTCATCAAGTACTGTTGCTAATCCAGGGGCTTCTGTTAATGCATTGACCGTTGCGGCGGAAAACTCTGATCTTGGGGACGCTAGTGACATGGCCAGCTTTTCTTCTTGGGGAGCCTTGCCAGACTTCACTTTGAAACCTGACCTCTCTGCTCCCGGTGTTAGCGTAGTTTCTACCGGTAACGACAACGGCTACAACACCATGAGTGGGACTTCTATGGCCGGTCCTTTCAATGCCGGTGCGGCTGCTCTGGTTATGCAACGCTTAAAGGCTGCTACCGACTTAACTGGTTTTGCCTTAGTTCAAGCTACCAAAGCCCTCTTAATGAACACGGCCCGCCCAATGACACAAGTGAAATACACTACGCCTGTTTCACCACGGCGTCAAGGGGCTGGACAAATTGATGTCGGCGCTGCTACGGCCTCACCAGTTTACATCACTGCGGCCGATGGGACTAGCTCTCTTTCACTCAAACAAGTTGGTGAATCGACCAATTTCACCCTAACTTTCACCAACCTCTCTAACCAAGATCAAACTTATACCTTTGATGACTTTGGAGGTGGCTTAACTGAAAAACGTGATGAAAAATCCGGTATCTTCTATGATGAATATCTTGCCGGCGCTCACGTTAATGGACCACAAACCGTTACCGTTAAGGCCGGGCAAAGCGCAAACTTCACTTACAGCTTAAACTTAACGGGTCTCAAAAAGAATCAATTAGTTGAAGGTTGGCTTCGCTTTACTAACCAAAATGGGCAAGCCCAATTAGTCGTACCTTACTTAGCTTATTTTGGTGACATGACTACTGAAGACGTCTTTGATAAAGCTGCTAACCAAGACGGTACTATTTTTGGAGGCAATTACTTCGTCAACGAAAATAACTTCCCTCGCGGTGTAGCTGACCAAGAATCTCTAAAAGCTTTGGTTAACTTAGACGGTAAATACAACTGGCAACAAGTTGCCAAGCTTTACCAAGACGGTAAGGTTGCGTTCTCACCAAATAATAACGGTGCGAGTGATATTCTTAAACCATACGCCTTTATCAAACAAAATCTTAAAGACCTCAAGATTCAAATTCTCGATGCCAATGGTAAAGTGGTGCGGACAGTTGCTGATGAACAAGGTTTAGATAAATCCTTCTACAACAGTGGCAATAATCAAGATATCACCTTATCCGTTTCAATGCGTAACAATCGTGATACCTTAGATTGGGATGGTAAGCTTTACAATGACCAAACTGGCCAAATGGAAACTGCCCCTGATGGTCAATACACTTACCGTTACATCGCTACCCTCTATAACGAAGGTGATAAGCAAGTCCAAAGCGCCGACTATCCTGTTGTTATTGATACGACCGCTCCGGTAATTTCTAACCTTGCTTACGACGAAACTACCCATACTTTAAGTTTCGATTACCAAGACCAAGGCGCTGGCTTCACAGATTACTCCTACGCAATTGTAAAAGTTAACAACCAAGCTTTTGGTTATAAACTAAAGGACGGTGACTCTCACTTCACAAATGACGGTAAGACTGCCGGTCATTTCCAAGCAGTCTTAAATGCTGCAACTTTAGCCGCTTTTACAACTGCTAAGAATGCTCTTTCCGTTGCCGTTACCGATGTAGCAGATAATGGTACTAGCCAAACCTTAGTTTTGGTTTCCCCAGATGTTAATACTAATAGCGTCAACCTTTGGAACGCAACTAACGGACTGGCCTTTGACCAAACTTCTCCAGACTACAACGCAACTAATAAGACTTACACTTTACGTGGTTCTGCTAACCAAGACTTCTACTACAAAGGTGCCCTAGTTCAAGTCGCAACTGATGGTACCTTTGCACTCCCAGTCGCCACTAATGTAGAGCAAGTCGTTTTAACAGCTGACCAAGCTGGCCAAAAAGTCTTAACTACTCTTAAGACTTCAACACCTAAAGCTGCCTTTGCATGGCAAGTAGCCAATACGGAACCGCACAGTTTTGGGCTAATGTTAAATACTGTAATCGGTAATAACCCTGATGACGTCGTTGTCCAAGCAGCGGTAACCGTCGGGGATAATGTCAAAGCCTACGCTCAAGACTACTTCTCAGGTGAACTTTACGAAGCTGAAGTAAAAGATGGCTTAGCCACTTTCCACATTCATGACGCCCGTCGCACCGTCTTAGTTGGTTGGACAGAAGTTACCGGACCAAACTTCAACGACGTACAAACAACTCCTTCATCTGGAGTCTACCTTGGGGTAATGGCTAATGCTAGTTACCCTGCCCCAGGACCCGCTTTCACAAAGGCTAGTCAATTAGGAACCGACCTTGTCCAAGAAAAAGCTGACTCCGATACTTTAGGTAACCCAGATACCTTACCAGGACACGCTGTTACTGATTTAACAACTAAAGCTCCTGCTAACACGGAAATTAACTTTGATTACTTGACAGATAACGACTACAACTGGGTTGGAACTAAAGCCATTACTGATGGCGTTTATGACCCTGAAAACCAGGTCTTTACCGTCACAGGAAAAGTTACTCCTGAAGTTACCGCTTTGACAATCCTAGGTGACAGTTCAAATGAATCGGATCCAGCTAACCAAGTTGCTTTACAAGCAGATGGTAGCTTCACCTTCAGTTTCCACGTTGCTCCAACTGCCCAACGGCCAATCGCCTACATCTATACAACAGCTGCCGGTCAGACACGCGGGACTATGGAACTTATCTTAGACACTGCCTTACCAAGTTTAGACCTTGCAGATGCACAAAGTTACCAATTAGATGCGGATGGTAATTACCAAATCTACACTAACAACCCTAACTTTACCTTAGCAGGAACAGCCAATGACAACGTTGATGGTTACCGCTTCTTCGTTAATGGTAACAATGAATACCGCGAATTCCACAATTCTGGTGTTAACTTTGTGGCAGAAGCGCACACGGACGGCACTACGGTTACTAACCCTTACCCTGCCCACAAATTTAATCACTCCTTTGACTTGCGTGCAGATGGTCAAAACGAAACCACTCACGTCTACACTTTGAAAGTGACTGACGTCGTTGGTAACACCGTAGAAAAGAAATTCTACGTCCACTACCAAGCCCAAGCTACAACTGATACTAAGGTGGTTACGCAAAAGCAAGCTGCCACAACGCTTTTAGACTACGCAACTGAAGCTAGCCAACTCAAAGATGCCAAAGGAGACTTACAAGCCGTTACTGGCACCGACTTAACTCCTGGTCAATACCGCTTATTCAATAAGTACGGTAACTTAGTCTTAAACTTAACCGTTACTCCTGACCCAGAAGTACACACTACCTCAGAAAATAATGTCGATGTCCAAAAGCAAGAACTTACAAATACAGATGCTAAAGCGGAAGTAGATAATAAATCAGAGGTACAAACTGAAGGAAAAGTAACTTCTGCGCCACAAACTCAAAAAGTTGCTACTAAAGTTGTTGCTGCTAAGCATCAAGCAAGTTTACCACAAACTGGTGAAAAGCAAGCATCAACAACATCCTTAGGTGTATTAGCTCTCGCATTAGCTACACTTTGCGGACTTTTCGGCTTCGGCAAAAGTAAAAAGGAAGATTAATACAACGCTTAAAAAGTGACATAATCTGAAAATTTCAAAAAACGTTTCTCGTATATAAATATATGGGAAGCGTTTTTTATTGCTTTTCTAAAATAAACAAGACTGTTAACTTCACTTAAAGGTGTAGAATAGGTTATAATTCATTGATGTGAAATACATTAACAACAAAGGTTATGGTATGAATATGGAACTTAGATTACTCAGATACTTTTTAGCTGTATGTGACGAACGTAATTTTACTAAGGCTGCTGATAAAATGCATGTTTCACAACCAGCTTTATCAAAGCAAATCAAAGATTTAGAAAATGAATTAGGTGTTAATCTCTTCGTTCGCGAGCATCGCAAAGTTTCTTTGACGCAAGAAGGTTATTTTTTACGTGATCGTGCTCAGGATATTTTGAATTTAACTGATGCGACAAAAAAGTCTTTGCAAAAAGACAAAATTATTTCCGGTGTTTTGAGGATTGGTGCTGGTGAAAGCTCACAATTAAATAAGGTAATGAAGTTGTTGGGCGAAATTGCTATTAAATATCCTGATGCTCAAATTGACATTGATGATGCAAACAGTGATCAAATCGAGGAAAAAATCGACAACGGCATCTATGATTTCGGTATTATTATGGGAAATCGAGATCTTAGCAATTTTGAAAGTCTAGTTTTACCTGAAAAAAATCAATTCGTCGCCTACTTTAACCAAAGTCTGCCTTTAGCCCAAAAGGAAGAAATCACCTTACACGATTTAGTTAACTACCCTATTGTTATGAGCAAACAAAGTGATTTTTTGCAAAAATTTAAAACTGAACTGGGTAACGATGCTGATAAATTACAAATCATCGCTAAATCTAACTTACTATATAACTCTTCACTTCTTGCTCATGAAACTAATTCTGTTTTGATTGGCTATAAAGACTTATTTGTCTTTAAAGACCCTAACTTTGTAACAAGACCACTTTCACCTAAAATTTGGGATCCAATGACCTTGATTTGGAAAAAGAATTCAGTAATGTCTAACTTATGTACCAAATTTCTAGAAGATTTAAAAGCACAGCTTAATGCAAACTAAAGAAGCCTTGGAAGTTTTTTCCCAGGGCTTCTTTCCTTACTTAGAATACTTTTCAACGCCGTCTTTCAAACGTTGCATCCCGTTCTTGACCATTGCTAATGGACAAGCCAAATCAAGCATGTAGCACTACCTGAGGTTAAGCAAGGGGTTCACTACACGTCATTAGACGTCAAAATATTTATTTTAAGCGATTTTTGAATTTTTGAAGTTCCTTACATTGCAATATAAATCAATAAGAACTCTACCTTTTACTCTACCTTTTTTAGATGAATATATCATTTGGATATTGAAGTTAAGCCCTGCTATCATTTCGATGGCAGGGCTTTTTAATATTTGGTACACTAACTTCTTATTTATATTTTGGTGGAGCTGAAGTTGACATCTACAAAGTTCAATATTAAAATATATTCAAAAATATATTTGAATGAGGTGTTTTATGATTCAAAATGTTGTTACTTCAATAATCCTGTATTCTGGGACAGCCGTAGACTTACTTATTATCCTAATGTTATTTTTTACCAAAAGAAAAAGCAGAAAAGACATCATTAACATCTATTTAGGACAATTTCTAGGCTCTGTTAGTCTAATATTGCTAAGTTTGCTTTTTGCATTTGTCTTAGATTATATTCCTAGTAAAGAGATTTTAGGTTTGCTCGGTTTGATTCCAATTTTCCTAGGCTTCAAAGTTTTGCTTTTAGGAGATTCTGATGGAGAAGCTATTGCCAAAGAAGGGTTGAGCAAAGATAATAAAAACCTGATTTTTCTAGTCGCTATGATTACTTTTGCAAGTTGTGGTGCTGACAATATTGGTGTCTTTGTCCCATATTTTACTACCTTAAATTTAGCGAATTTGATAGTGGCTTTACTTACCTTTCTAGTCATGATTTATCTCTTGGTTTTTTCTGCCCAAAAATTGGCACAAGTCCCTTCTGTTGGAGAAACTTTAGAAAAATATAGCAGATGGTTTATTGCCGTTGTTTATTTAGGATTGGGGATATATATCCTGATTGAAAACAACAGTTTTGATATGCTATGGACTGTGTTAGGTTAGGAGAAAATATTTTGAAAAAAAATAGTATCTGCCAAGTGAATGTTATAAATCAACAAAATATTACAACCGCAACGAACTACCTTGAAAAGGAAAAAGTCCAAAAATCACTTCGCATTTTATCAAAGTTTACCGATAATAAACAGATAAATATCATCTTTTATCTCCTTGCTGTTGAAGAACTCTGTGTCTGCGATATAGCCTGTTTACTAAAACTCAGTACGGCATCTGCCTCCCACCATCTTCGTAAACTAGCCAATCAAAACATTTTGGGTACTAGAAGAGAGGGGAAAATTATATATTATTTTATAAAAGATGAGGAAATCAGAGATTTTTTTAATCAACTAGGATAACAACTATTTTTTCTGCTTTTCCATGTTTATAGGGGGCTTATCTATGAAATTTTTTGATAAAAATTACTCACAAGAAATACCTACTCGTATCAAGTGTTTAAGAAAAAAGTATAATTTAAAGCAAAGTGACCTAGGTAATGTAGGTCAAGTTAGCCAAGTTGAAAAGGGAAAGTGACAAGTTACCGCTTCAATATTGCTTTATTTGAATACTCAAACCGACTCGGACTATAAAGAAATTATTTTTGGAGATATTGCCAAGTTTGTTGAAAATATGTTTTACCACTGCTTCAGCTCTATTTTATTTAGAGATTTAGAAACTGTAGATAAAAGAATGTATTCTTTTTCGGACGATAACTTAATTTCAATACAATCCAGCTGTCTTAGACTTTCCAAGACATTCGCAAATTTCAATATTCAAAGAAAAAATTTTTTGGCTTCTGATGAAACTGAAATGGATACTTTTCACAAGAAAGATGACATCGACATTACTGTTGGTGAAAAAAGTTATAACCTCGCTAGAAGTTTTAGAACCAGTACTATCAATGAATTGACTGTCATTGATTTTGAAGAAATGTTTGATATTATTTGGTTGATGTTAGGGGATAATTTAATTAAATCATTTGAAGTTAATGTCTGTGGTATCCTATTTGAATTAGACAGAAATGGCATACCCTCAACATTTAGGCAAGAAAACATTGATCCCCTCATCAATAAATGGTGGTATGATAATGTTTCGACAGAAATTATCCCTAACCTAATAAAAAAACTCAAAGAAAATCCACTATTTAATATCGGATTCCTGGTTGATGATATTCTAGAACGAATGTATAAAGAAAATATCCCAAAATCTTACCTTACATCCGTTCCGTTAGTTATTTCAAAAAAAGCAAGGTGCTGTTAGAATAAAAAATGTACAAGTTAAAATGAGGTCCTGAATCAGTTATAATA
>NZ_AZFH01000161.1:0-11236 GCF_001435735.1 Ligilactobacillus equi DSM 15833 = JCM 10991 | reverse complement strand
TTTTTTGTGAAAGTTAGGTGTACCCACTTTGTGTACCTGTCTAAATAGTTTCCAGGCGTTTTTATAATTTTTAATGGCATTCGCCATCATATCACTATCAACACGTTTATCTTGCATGTACTGGTAATGGTTAGCCATATTTCTAGCGTTTTTACGACTTTCTAACTCACTAATACGGTCAACAACCGTATCAAGAGATAACTTAACTTGTTTTAGTCGGTATAATTCTTTGTCAATCGCAACCATCTTATTATAGACAGTTCTACTAATATCAGAATTGACTTTAATAATTTGCTTTTGTTGAGTACTAGGATATATCCGCATTTTTAATCCGTAATGATATGCTAAATCACACATTTTCTTCATCGATTTTCACCTCACTTTCTATGCTTTTATTATATCACAATGAGTGGTATTATAAAAAATAAACATGTATAAATAAAAGGAAAAGAGTTCTGTGCAATGACTGATAAAAAAACTAGAATTAAGGATGCAATTTATACTCAAAGATACATTTATAATCTGCACTTTCATCTTATTTGGTGTACTAAATACAGAAACAAAACTTTTGTAACTGATGAATTATCTAATGAAATGAAGGATATCCTTCAACGAGTAGCTGATGATAATGAAATAACCATCGAAAATATGGAGGTTATGCCTGACCATGTACATCTGCTAATTTCTTTTCCACCTAGGAAATCAGCAGTTGACGTTATTAAGGCACTAAAAGGTAGAAGTGCATTTATATTTCTAAAAGCACACCCAGAGATTAAAGAACATCAGTATTGGAGCGGACATTTATGGTCTTCTAGTTATTACTTAGGTTCATTAGGTAATATGAGTAAAGAAACAGTGCAAAAATATATTAATGACCAGAAATATAATGCTATGATGAAAAACTAAAAAAGCCCGTAAGGGCTTTTTTTGTTAGGGGCTATCCCTCCATGGGTTAAAAACTATGGATTTCCGCCCCGTGGTCCTTGAATTTTACCCAAAAGAAGACTACAATAATTACCGTAAAATAGTTTTACATTTTGATAGAATTTGCAAAAGAGGCGAAGAATAATGGCTAGCAGATTAAGCAAGGAAGAACGTAAAGCTTTAGCTAAGAAGGCTATGGCTGAACGAGCAAAGCACCCGCAAGCTAAGACGCAATCCGGGTTCGCCAAGCTTGATGAAGATGCCAAGAAGCTACGCTAATGCGCAACTGACATCAATTTAGACCAAAAGACACCCGCAAGAAATTTCTTGCGGGTGTCTTTGTGCCTATTGGGCAAATTGACTATTGTAAAGGTTCGCGTAAAAACCATCGGCTGCCATGAGGCTATCGTGGTTCCCAGTTTCAATGATACTTCCTTGATTCATGACAATAATCTTATCTGCATCGCGAATCGTAGATAAACGGTGCGCCACTACAAAACTTGTCCGGTCCTTGAGGAGCCGTTCCATAGCTTGCTGGATTAAAATTTCTGTCCGTGTATCAACTGAACTGGTAGCCTCATCCAAAATCAAGATTTCTGGGTCAGCTACGAAAGCTCGAGCAATCGTCAAGAGCTGTCTTTGTCCCTGGGAAATATTGGAAGCATCTTCATTTAAAACTGTATCATACCCATGAGGTAATTGACGAACAAAAGTGTCTACGTGCGCGGCTTTCGCAGCTGCGATAATCTCTTCTTCCGTTGCGTCTTCACGACCATATTTAAGATTGTCGTAAATCGTCCCCGTAAATAACCAGGTATCTTGTAATACCATGGAGAAATGACGACGTAGTTCTTGGCGACTCATGGCGCGGGTATCTTGCCCATCAAGACGGATAACCCCACCTTTGATATCATAGAAACGTTCCAAAAGATTAATTAAGGTTGTCTTCCCAGCACCGGTTGGTCCGACAATCGCGACTTTTTGACCAGCTTGCACATCGAAATTAAAATCTGTCATCAATAACTTATCATCAGTGTAACCGAATTGAACATGTTCGAAACTAATTTTCTTACCATCAGCTGGAACACTAGCAACAGCTTGAGGTTTAGTCATTTCTTCTTCATCTAATAATTCAAAAATCCGTTCAGCTGAAGCCACAGTGGATTGAATGGTATTGGCAATGTTAGCCAATTGAGTAATTGGTTGGGTAAATTGGTTCACGTATTGTAAAAAGGCTTGTACGTTCCCTAAAGTTAAGCTACCATTAGCCACCCCGGTTCCCCCAACAATCGCAACTAAGATATAACCAATATTTTTGACCAAGTTCATCAAAGGCATAATTAAACCAGAAATGAACTGGGCCTTCCAGGAGTTTTGGTAGTAGCGGGTATTTTCTTCTTCAAAAACTTGGATAGCTTCATCTTCGCGGTTAAAGGTCTTAACGACAGTGTGACCGGCGTAATTTTCTTCAACGTGATTGTTCATCAAACCTAGGCTCTTTTGTTGGGCGGCAAAATATTTTTGTGAACGTGGTGCCACAATTCCAACTACAATTAACCCTAAAGGAATTGTAATCAGAGCAATCAAAGTTAACTTCAAGCTGATGGATAACATCATGAAGAAAACCCCGACAAAGGTTACCAATGACGTAACTAATTGTGCCAAACTTTGTTGTAAGGTTCCAGCAATGTTATCCATATCATTGACCGCTCGTGACATAATATCCCCGTTTTGGTGAGTGTCGTAGTAATTGATTGGCAAACGTTGCATCTTCTCTTTAACTTGCTTACGTAATTTGTAAACAATCTTTTGTGAGATATTGGCCATGATAATTTGTTGCATGAACGTCAGTAAGGCCGAAGCGACATACATAGCAGCCACAATTAAGAGGATTTGCTTAATGCGATCAAAATCAATCGGATAAGAAGTCAAATGTTTACCCATTTTCATTTCGACAAATCCGGTCTTAATTCCCTTGTAAATTTCCGTGGTTGCTTCCCCTAAAATCTTAGGTGCTCGAATTTGGAAAATCGTTCCGCCAACAGCGAAAGCAAGTACCATTAAAAAGCCCCATTTCCATGGCCCCATAAACTTAGCTAAGCGCCCCAACGTCCCCCAAAAGTTTTTCGCACCTTGCTTTGGACCGTGATTTCTTCCTGGACCCATTAAACTTCACCTTCCTTCATTTGTGAGTGAACAATTTCTTGATAAACTTCATTATCAGCTAGCAATTCTTGGTGAGTACCCACTCCGGCAACTTTACCATCATCTAAGACAATAATTTGATCCGCATTCGTCACCGTTGACACTCTTTGTGCAACAATAACCACCACACTTTGACTGATATCGCGATCAGCTTTTAAAGCTTTCCGCAAGGCCGCATCGGTCTTAAAGTCCAAAGCTGAGAAAGAATCATCGAAGACATAAATGGAAGCGGGCTTAATTAAAGCTCGCGCAATGGCTAGTCTTTGTTTTTGCCCCCCAGAGAAGTTGTCCCCACCTTGTTCAACAACTGCATCTAAGCCGTCAGGCAAATCGGCAACAAAATCCTTAGCTTGGGCAATTTCTAACGCACGCCACATTTCTTCATCCGTCGCATCAGCCTTTCCAAAAGCTAAGTTAGAACGAATAGTTCCCTTAAAGAGCACAGCTTTTTGTTGAACATAGGAAACCTTATCTTGCAAGCTAACTTTGGTTAAATCACGAACGTCTTGACCATCGACCCGTACGGCCCCAGCTTCAACATCGTAGAGCCGAGGAATCAAGGCAATCAAACTAGACTTCCCAGAACCTGTCCCCCCGATAATTGCTAGAGTTTGGCCGGCGGTTAATTTCACATCTACATCTTCTAGGGCCTTTTCTTCTGCACCTTCATAGCGGAAATCAATATGGTCAAATTCTAAACTTGCCACCACATCTTGCTTAGCTACTTGGGCATCAGCTTTTTCTTGCACCTTATTTTTAGTATCTAAAACTTCGATAATCCGTACAGCAGCCGCTTGAGCCCGAGGAAGGAAAACAAAAATCATGGATAGCATCATAAAGGAAAAAAGTAACATGGCAGCATAAGTCATGAAAGAGACTAAATCTCCGACCTGCATGTTCATCTCTCCAATCAAGTTAGCCCCAAACCAAACAATTCCCAAATTAGTCCCATTCATAATGATTGTCATAATTGGCATCATAATAGAAACAATCGAGAAGACTTTAATCGCAGTTTGGGTATAATCTTTGTTAGCGACTTCAAAACGAGCTTGTTCAAATTGGTCTTGACGAAAGGCACGAATGACACGCACCCCTGTCAAACCTTCCCGAAAAACCAGGTTAATTTTATCAATTTGCTTTTGAAGCTTTTGGAAAAGTGGTACGGCAGAACCCATAATTCCTCCAATGGCAATCACTAATAACGGAATTGCCACCAAAAAGACCCAGGTTAATTGCTTTTCGCTCTGATAAGCCATAATCCCAGCCCCAATCAACATTAGAGGAGCTTGAATCATCATCCGTAACATCATAATAATTACGTTTTGGATTTGCAAGACATCATTAGTCGTCCGCGTAATCAAAGATGAAGCTCCTAAATCATCAAATTCTTTGTTTCCCAAAGCCATTGTATGTTTAAAGATTTTACTGCGTAAACGCATCCCCATCTTTTGCGCCTGGGTGGAGGCAAAGTAAACATTACCGACAGCTGCTACCAAACCAAGCAAGGCCAGGCCCATCATCTTGGCACCTACTTGCCAAATATAATCGGTATTACCTTTAGCCACCCCATTGTTAATAATATCTGCAGTTAAATTAGGCAAACTTAAATCACAGATAACTTGGATAGCCATAAAGACAACAGAACCTAAAACCGCCCACCAATCAAGATTTTTCTTTACTAAGCGTAGCACGCTGGTCACTTCCTTTCTGTTTTTAACACACCATCTTGAAACCACGTTAGCACCTTTGTGATTTGTGCTTCAATTTGGCTAATTTTTTCAGCAGTCACTTCGTCATGACTGAGTTTACCACCAATAATCCGAAAGACCGCCCCCTCAAGTATTATATTGAAAAGTCTAAAGTCGCCATAAGATTCAAAACGATACTTTTCTTCCGACAAACTATCATAGACTTCCTGCAACCTTTTCTCAATGTTTTGGTGGTGCTCATCCTTAGATAACAGACGGTAATCGCGATTCGCAATCATCGTACGATAAAACTCCCGATTCTCCCCCAAATAAAAATCTTCTAACATCAAAGTAAAAGATTTTTGATAATAGGAAAATAAATCCTGGCCTGCGAGGGGCAAGATGGCTTTTTGAGCTGCCTCTAAATTTTCCCCCAGTTTACGGGCGAAATATTGATATAAATCATGCTTATCTTCAAAATACTGGTAAAAACTACCTCGTGATACCCCAGCTTCTTTAATAATCTGATTAATTGAAGCTTCGTTAAAGCCACGCCGACTAAACTCATGATGAGCTGCTTCCAAAAGCCGCGTTTGCTTTTCAACAGGTAAGTTGAAGAATGTTTGTTTGGGCATAGCGACCCCTCCTTTTTGTGACAAGTTGTCATATGACATATTGTCATAATACTCCTATCACTAACTTTTGGCAAGCAAAAAAGCCAGATATTTTAAATCCGACTTAAATCTTCTTATTATGCTTCTTGTTTAGTTATTGGGGTAACCAATACCCGATTAAAAATATTGAGTGCACTCTTATTATTTAAAATGGGAAAGTAAACTTCCTTAAAAACGCCGAGAAATTCGGGACGATCAAGAACTTGCTTGAAGGTTTGAGCGACTAAATATGGGTCATTTTGAGAGACCCCACACCCAAAAGCTCCTAAAATTAAAATTTCTACTTCATTATTTTTAAACATACGAATAGTACGCAAAATTTTTTCATGTAAATCGGCTTGAATGCGTCGAAAATCAAGCGGGTGTTGACGTAATTTCATATAAGTGATGTTGGGAGCACTTACGCTAGCAAAATCAATAAAACGTCGGTAAGGTAGGATTTTCCCTTCACTTTGATCTCGCAAAACCTTGACTTGATTTGAATAAATCACATTAGGACTAAAATAACCTTGATTGGGCACCTTGCGATTTAACTCATAGAAACTTTGATTAAACTTCTTTAACTCTGGATAAAGGAAGCTATTACGACAAATTGTCTCCTCTTGACCGTCATATCCCATTAAAAATCCCCCACCCGGTTCCATCGGACTAGCAAAATTCATACAACCCACTTTGCGTTCAAAGTCAATTTTCCAAATCCGTGCCAATAAATTTTCCTCTTCAACATAGATTTTAGCTGGTTTATGACCATAGGCTGCTTGTTCTGGCGGTTGAAAAGTGATAAGTTCTGAAGATTGACGTAAATGCCGACTTTCAATTTGATAAATATTCAATGCCTTATGCCCCAAAGCTTGATTTATTTTTCTTTGTTTTTGACTCATACCAACTTCACCGCCAGTTCTCTCTAATTTTTTCTAATTCTTTTCTAATTTTAATTCTATCATGAAACCCTTTTATTCGGCAAGCAATAATCACCAACTTGCATTTTTCTTTACATTTTTAGCCGAAATATGGTAACTTATTAGCAGGCACATGTTTTATGATAAAACGATTAGGAGGAGATAATATTATGAAACCAAGAATTGCGATTCCTGCCGACACTTTAGCAGAAGCAACCAATATTATTAACGAAAGAAATGCGGCCTTCGCTCCTAAACCTATTATCGAAGCCGTAGTTAAATCTGGTGGGGTGCCAGTTATTTTACCTAGTGTTAACCCCGACTTGGTTAAGCATTATTTACCACTTTTTGATGGAGTGATTTTTGCTGGGGGTTCTGATGTGGATCCTACCTTCTATGGTCAAGAACCACGCCAACAACTCGGCACCACTAACCGTAAGCGCGACCTCTTCGAAGATGAACTGCTTAAACAAGCCTACAAGGCAGGGAAAGCCATCATGGGGATTTGCCGTGGTATGCAACTAATTAATGTTAGTTTAGGGGGAACCTTATACCAAGATTTATCTGAAAACCCCGACGCGACGATTAAACACTCCCAAGCAGCTGCTGGTAACCTTCCAAGTCACCATGCTAGTGTTGAACCAGACAGCCGATTAGTGAAATTAGTCGGGGAAAGAACTTTTGTTAATTCCCGTCACCACCAAGCTTTAAACGACATCGCTCCAGATTTAAAGGTAACTGCTAAAGCTGATGATGGTGTTCCTGAAGCCGTTGAATCAATTGATAATGACCAAATTTTAGCGGTCCAATGGCACCCCGAAAACACCTTCAAACATTACGAAGATTCTAAAAACCTCTTCCAAGACTTAATTAACCGCGCCGCAATTGTCGCTCAAAAACAACGCTAAAAGAAAAATCTCCCCACAAAATGTGGAGAGATTTTTTCTTTAGTTCCAAATTTCCGAAAGACTTTGATTACCATTGCTAATTGGAAGCACCTTTTTGAAAGTAGTAGGCTGCTCTAATGCTACTAAGAGCGCTAACGCCACATCATCAATCGCGATTGTCTTATTAATGACTTCGCCACTAGCAAATTGTCCCGTCCCCTTTTCTTCGACTAACGCCACCGGTTGTAAAATTGTAAAATTCAACGTTGTACTATCCATTAAGTACTTATCAGCAAAAAATTTAGCTGTGTAATAATCCTTAATATGAACATAAGGTTCAAGGTCCCAAAATTCAGGTTCAAGCGATTTTTGAGCACTTAACATAATGTAACGATTAATACCATTTAGTTTGGCTGCCTCCATCGTTTTCACCGCTCCAAAAGCATCACTTTGAAGTAAGTCTTTTCCTCGCGAACCCGCTGTAAAGTAGATAGCATCTACCTGCCCAATTACTTGAGCAATTTCCACTACCGAAGCATGTAAATCTAACTTTTTAAACTTTATACCTAAAGCTACCAGTTCAGCAACTTCATGGCGCGAACCCACAATAACTTCATGCCCTGCTTGTAATAATTGTTTAGCGAGGCTTTGGCCCACACGACCAGTCCCACCAACGATAAAAATTTTCATTTTAAAAATTCCTTTCTGTTTACCAGTTCCCCTTAAAGAGCCCTTGCCGCAATTCCGTCGCTGTCAGTGGTTCTTCTCTTTCAAACCCCTGGAAAGGCGAAATTGTCTGTAAAGCTGCGTTTTGATAATGGCGTGCCTTACGCACTGCATATTTTCGCAGTGAACCATCTTCGACATAGTTCATTAACTTAGCCGCCGGTGTCGTACGCGGATTTTCAATCCGATCTTCTAAATCATCCAATAACTCCTGATATTCCGGACCCAATTGAATCCGATTAGCATAAGCTGCTAAGGTCTGAAGGAAAGCTAGAGCTTTATTTTGGTAGCGGGTTGGTTGAGTTGGAGCTTCCAACGCCACCTCATTATTCATCTCATCTGCCCGCGACATAATAGCGTTGACTTCGTCTTCTTTGATAGCCGGATTCATGATAAAGTAACTCGCCAATAAACGAATAAAACGTAGCGTGCTAGTCCGTACCCCAACGGAGCTAGAAGGATCTAAATCCAGCATCCGTAATTCAATGTAATCAATTCCATTTTTCTTAAGATCTTGGAGATTCTTTCCTCCTTTAAGGCGGACAGGTCCATGGAATTCATAGTCAGAAATCAGTGTTCCATCTTTTGCTCCCGCTTCAATCCGTGCCACATAAGCTTTAACACTAGAATAATCACCAGAAAACTTGGTCCCAAAGCCTTGGGAACTTTGGCGAAGTGAACGGACTGCATGCGGTAATTCCTTATCTTTTTCAAAGTAATTAGCTTCTGCTACGGGACTGGCCCCAAAAAGATACGTGATAAACCAACGATAACGAACAAAACCTTGCGCCACTACGGTGTACAAGTGATTGCGAACTTCAGTCTCATTTCGGAAGCGTTCTGGAAAATTTTGAAGCACTAATTTAATAATGTGCTCACTAATACTCAAATTAATATGTACTCCACATGGCGTGCCTTGAGACCAGCCACGACGTTTTGCCCACTCGACTAAATAAGCTTCTTTAGCTGGACCAGCTTTAGCAAAGACTAGGTTTTCCTTAGCTAAATTTTCCGGTGATTTGTCAGCGGGCAAGGCTGGTGGCATTGATAGAGGCCACAACATTTCTCCCGGAGCCAAGGCCACCCGTAAAGCTGTATTAATCCCATATAGGTAGTGCATGGCATCAATCGCATGCTCAGCTGAGGGGGTTACGACTTCAGTCATCACTTCTAAATAATCAGTAGTAATCCAGGGGTTCGTTTTTTCATCACCAATCCCAGCCGGATATGGTTCCTTACTAAAATTTCCTTCTTCATCAATCCGTTGCATCTCAATTTCCAATCCCATGGTGAAATCTGAGGTTTGTGCAACAGCCTCATTATCGAAGATTAACTGACCAATTCGGCTAAACATCTTAATCATCCCCTAATTTAAATTTAAAACATTTTTCATTATCATTATTATGCACTGATTATATCTTTGGTGCAACCTTAAATTGCCACCTTTTCAAACAAAAAGAAAAAACTCGCCAGCAAGCGAGTTTTTCTCATTAACTTATCCTTTAATTTAGCCGCGACTCAATACCCAGAAGAATACTAAAAAAACAAAGAATAGTACGTACATTAAAATAGGAACCTCTTTGCCCCTTTTAGCAGCAATCATCGTAATTGGATACATAATAACCCCTAAGGCTAAGCCATCAGCAATCGAGTAAGTTAAAGGCATTCCAGCTACAATTAAGAATGCTGGAATTGCGATTTCAATTTTACCCCAGTTAACCCGGGCTAAGTTTTCCGCCATTAAAACCCCAACAATAATCAAAGCTGGTGCTGTTACATAGGTCGTAACTACAGCCAAAAGCGGGGAAAAGAACATCCCAAAGATAAATAACAAACCAGTCGTCACGGCCGTTAAACCGGAACGTCCCCCTACGGCAATTCCGGCAGATGATTCCACATAAGTTCCTACCGGTGAAGTCCCTAACACGGTCCCGACTAACATGGCAGATGAGTCAGAAATTAAAGCTTTCCCAACTCTTGGAATTCGACCATCTTTATCGATAAAACCGGCTTGGGTCGTTAAACCAACTAAAGTCCCCGCTGTATCAAAGAAAGCCACCAGTAAAAAGGTCAAAATAACAATTACTAACTGAAAACTATTAATATCAGTCACATGAAAAATCGCTTGCCCAAAAGTTGGTTTCAGGCTAGGTGCAGCTGAGATCACCGAAGATGGCATGGGAGTCAGACCAGTCGCCACTCCAAAAACCGTTGCAATCGCCATCCCAATAAAAATTGCCCCGGGTACATTGAGCACCATTAGAATCGCAATAGCAATTAAACCAACCACCGTAATCCAAGTTTGTCCTGCAAAACTTCCTAAAGTAACTAAGGTTGAACTATTTTTAACAATCAACCCTCCACCTTGTAAACCGATAAAGGCAATAAACATTCCAATCCCAGCCGAGATGGCATACTTCAAATCTTGCGGAATAGCGTTAATGATGGCTTCCCGTAAAGAAGTAGCGGACATAATGATAAAGATAATGGCTGCGATGAAGGCCCCTGCTAGCGCTGTTGGCCAAGGAATTTTCATCCCTACACAAACAGAGTAAGCAAAGAAGGCATTAATTCCTAAGGATGGGGCTGTGGCAATGGGATACTTAGCCACAATCCCCATCATTAAACACCCAAAAGCCGAGGATAACGCTGTCGCCGTAAAGACCGCACCTTTATCCATCCCCGCTGCCCCTAAAACCGTAGGGTTAACAAAGAGGATATAACACATAGAAATAAAAGTGGTGAACCCCGCTAAAAGTTCGCGCTTTACCGAAGTATTTAAGGTATTAATGTTCCCATCTTCGTCTTTGACATTAAAAAAATAAGATTTAATTGCGTTCACAATAAGACTCCTTTTTCCAAACATTGAATTAAAGAACTAATAATTTCATACTTTTAATATACAACATTCAGGAAAAAGTGTAAATACCTTCTTTATTATTAATTAATGTTCGTTTTTTATACCAAAGAAAATTTAATTATAATACTTAGATTTGGTATACTTTTTTCACATTAAAAACGAACATTATTTTAAAAGGTCGGATTGTATAATTTAAGTTGAACATTGCGTGAACAAAAAAACCATAATGATCTTTACCGCGCTTTACACCGCTTTATCCCCAAGGGACGTCCAATTGAAGAAGTTAGTGATGAGGAACTAATGCGGATTAACAGGATAATGAATACGATGCCACTCAAGTGTTTAAACTGGCGAACACCACTTGAAGTCTTTA
>NZ_AZFH01000160.1:0-3034 GCF_001435735.1 Ligilactobacillus equi DSM 15833 = JCM 10991 | reverse complement strand
GTCTTATCAGTTTCTTTTCCGCTTAAACCTTTGATGGCTGTTTCAATTGCTGAAGCTGCTCCTTCAAATTGGTCTTGAGCAGTGATACCTGAACTAATGGCATTAGTACCAGCGGTCATTGCATCGGTTAAAGCCTTTTGCTTATCATCTGTGTCGTTGTAATACTTAGCAGTACTTTCAGCATTTTTACCATTGATTAATGCTTGAACCAAATCATTAGTATTAGCCAATTCATTAATGGTATTTTGCATATTAGTAGGTGCATCTTTACCATATAATAATTTTGAAGCATTATTTCCGTCTGCAATCGCTTGAGTTAAAGCACCGTCAGCTACTTTTGGTGTGTCAGTATTGGCATGCAAAGCATTGGCATTTTTAAGATTATTCTGTAAATCGTTTACTAATTGGGGATCAATTTTAACTTTGATATTCTGTGGACCATTAGTACTAATTGTGATTGTCTTAGGTAATGTATCACCATCTAAAACCCAACCTTGAGGCACTTGACCAGTAAAGTCTTGAGTTGTATCCTTCTTCCCAACATAATTCTGAGAAGCAATAGTTTGGTTCTTACCATCTACATAATTTACTGTTTGGGTAATTTGATCAGGTCCAGCAATTGGGGTAAAAAGTTGATTAAACGTCGGTGCACTAACACTTTCTGTACCCTTTACCACTTTGCCCTCAGTATCGGTCATGAAATTAGTGAACAGTAATTGAGGTGTAGTAGTTGTTTTACCGATTTCTCTCAATAAACCGGTCAATGACATCTTGCTGCCATCACTCAACTTATCGTTTAAATGATAAATAGTTCTAATAACTAATGGACGACTATTCAAAATACCATAGTAATAATTACCTAAATTAGATGATACTTTTCCGTGATTATTCCAAATGCTTGGATGTTCACTTGCATATTCTTGATATTGAGTGCCTTTTTGACCCGAAAAAGCACCGTCTCCATTTTGATCAAGTAAAAGTTGATTATGGTAATTATACGTTTGATCATTGTCATTAGTTGCATCTGGTAATGCTCTCACTTGACTCTTATAACTTGCCCCAGAATCAGCAACACCACCAAAATCAATTCGACTGATTTCCCCACTTTTAATATAAGGTAATAACTTGGGATCGACGCCATAATGATAGGTCCAGTCTTTGACCTTATCGTTTGCATTATTATCCCAACGGTTTAAATAGTTATCAACAACAATAGTGTTGTTTGTAGAATCATAATAAACATCATCATAACCACCAACAAAACTATGTGTACCGTCTTTATTCAGATCTGCTGTCGAAACACCGTAATTTTTTTCAGCAGCCATTATTTGATTATCTTTATCAGTGTTGAAGTAACTTGTATTAAATGTTGTAGCAATAATTGAATGGGGTTCATAAACATCACGTACAAACTGCGAACCAATTCCCCAAACAAAACCTGATTCTGTTGTATCTCCTTCGTAAGAGACATAACTTCTGTATACTAAAGGATCTTTATTAGTATCTACCTCATTGTCCTTATTTAAAATATCAGCTTGCTTTAGAACATTAAAAATTGAATCCTTAAATGTAATGGTCCCTGTTTTTTGAACATGACCATTAAGAACACCACCTGATACCCAAGTCATTTGAGTTGCTTTATTAAAATCTACCCGCCAAACATTAGAATTAGTGTCTTTCTTGAATGTAACAGGAGTTTTACCTTTACCCTCATCAATAGAAATAGAATCGATTTGATTGCTTAACCGATCATCAATTTGCCAATCTAAATCTAGATTATTTACACCACTAACTGTGTCATGAACATATACACTTAAATCAAAATTCAATTCTTTTGATGTGTTCTCAACTGCTTTACCTGTTTCGTCTAAAAGCGTTGGTTTTAATTCATCAGGAGTGATATTTACTTGTTTAATACTACGTGCTGTATCACTAAGTTGCTCAGTTACTTTACCCAAATGTTTAGGATCAGAATATTCATTTAATCCTATAATTGTTGAACGTGAATTAGTTTCAGTATTATTATTACTTGAGTCATGAGATGAATTAGGATTAGCATCTACTTCTAAAAGGCTGGCTTCATATGTATTTGCATAGATTTGATCTGCAATTTTAGCAGTATTTACTGTTTCTGTGCCATTATTATTTTGCTTTATCCCTTTTAAACCTACCTCTGATAAATCAGAACCTCCATTATCTGAATTACCAGAATTGATATGATTAGTAGCATTGCTAGATTCAGCATCATTAGTGTTGTTTTTTACAGCTGCTGATGCATCTACTACTACTACTTTTTGTGGATGTGTAGGTCCAGTCTGACTTTGATCTGTGGCTTTCGACTCTTCAAGCTTAGTCGGATTTTTGGTCGTATCAGCCTTAACAGTATTATTGCCACTCATAAAAGTTAAGCCCAATAAAACTGAACATACTCCAATATTTAACTTACGTAAACTAAATCTTTGCTTTACTCTATCAAAATTATTCCCTCGTAAACTAAATCTTTGCTTTACTCTATCAAAATTATTCCCTTTTTTAAACATAGTCTCTCCTTCTTTTTAACAACAATACATTTTAACAAGCTAAACTATGAAGTGCAACAAAAAAGTTAGACAAAAACATAATATATTTTAAGTAGCTAAAGCATGAGTTCGGAAATCAACTGGACTCATGTTTTTTGTTTTGTTCGAAATTCGGTCGTTATTATACCAATTGATATACTTTCTGAAGAGACATGTGAACTCAGCTATGTCCTTACAGCTCCTGATTTTAGGTAGCGATTCGATTTTGAGAAGGTGGAAAAAACTCTCCATAGGGGCATTATCTAAATAATTTCCCTTGCGGGACATACTTTGGATTAAACCCAATGAATCAATCTTTTCACGATAGTAGTCCAATTGATAGTGCCAACCTTAGTCAGAGTGAATAATGGGATTAACACTTTCAGGAAGTTTGTCTTCAAGTTGTTTTAACGTGTCCGCAATCAGCAGTTTATTTGGACTTTGGCTAATAGAAGCAGCTAAAACCTCTTTAGTAG
>NZ_AZFH01000159.1:0-29114 GCF_001435735.1 Ligilactobacillus equi DSM 15833 = JCM 10991 | reverse complement strand
CCTAGAAATACTACACAAACATGTCATGATTGTGGCTTTGTTATGGGTAAAAATGGAACTAACAAATTAACTCTCAAAGATAGAGAGTGGGACTGTCCTAATTGTCATATACACCACATTAGAGATTGGAATGCCAGTAAGAATATTCTAGCCAAAGGATTAGAAAAATTAGCTAAAGAAAAAGCCTAGTATATCAAACTAGGCTCAAGTCCGTGGGCAACTGGCGGACTATAAAGGCATTGGTAATTAGGTGTAAGACGTACTGGCTATGCTGGTATGCAGTCTGTATCTATGCAACTTGTAACAGAGAACCGTAAGGTTCAACCTTGCAAGCCCCTCTCTTTAGAGAGGGGTAGTTGACCTAAATGAAGCTTTCCTTTAAAGGAAGGTTTTTTTAGTTTTTTGTCAAAAAATTAATTTTTTTGCGTATTTAATATATAAGGAGGTATTTTTATATGTTATACGCAAAAGATGAGACCGGTCGCTTAATTTTAGCACAAGAAGCGCACAAAGATGGCCATTACCGCTGTCCGGGATGTGCTCAAACTTTGATTTTACGCCAAGGAATAACCAAACGTAGTCACTTTGCCCACCAAAGACAGCAAGACTGTCGGATTTTTAGTGAAGGTGAAACCGAGATGCATTTAGGGGGAAAACAATTGTTACTTAAATGGAGCCAGCAGGCAGGTTTTACGGCTCAGTTAGAGGCTTATTTGTCAGACCTCAAGCAGAGACCTGACGTCTTAATTACGCGTGGGAATCACCAAATAGCACTTGAATTTCAGTGTGCATCTTTGCCAGTACAAAAATTAATTGCTCGCTCTGCCGGTTATCAAGCTGATGGTCTAGATTACTTCTGGTTTATTGGTAAAAATAAAAATCATCCTTTTAGTAAGCAGAGACGGAAATTGAGTCAGGCGGTGGCAAAATTTTTACGCTATAGTGACAATCTGGGTTTTTACCTGGTATTTTTGAATGTTGGTTCCAAGTGTTTTGATCTTTACTACAATATTCAACAAGCTGATTGCCTTCCTTTAAGCTATATGTATCAGCGGGTAGCCAATTTGCATGAACTCCGAAACTTCATGCAGCGGAAATTGCGTTTTCCCTTTCGCACCTTGAATGATGAAGAAAGGAGTCTTCAAAGGCGAAATTATTTACGGACGGTAGGCAGACGTCAGGAATTGGCTAATTATTGTTATCTCCACCACCAAACTGCTCAAGCAGCGAACAGTCTTTATGTAGCACCTTTTTACTATCCGCCCATCTATGTCAGCGATAGTTGTTGGTGGCGAGCACATTGTTTTTTAGAGAGGATGAGTTCAGAAATGTTTCTACAAGAAATGCACTGCCATCAAACTCCTTTTATAAATCAAAATTGTTTTTGGAAATTGACCTGGCAATTGTTTCAGACTGAGTTAGCTAACTTGCAATTTAGAGCCTAGTTTCGTAAAATATTAGATAAATTAACTTATGATAAGGAATGATTAATTTATGGCAGATGTTAAGAAACTTCCTCAAAGAGAAGAAATTGCTCCCGCACTGAAGTGGGATTTAAGCCGAATTTATGCGAACCAAGCCGATTTTGATGCTGACTTTAGCTTGGTTGAAGGTTTAGCCACTGATTTTAATCAACAAGCCGGCCAGTTAAAGGCTCAGCCAGCCAAACTCTTAAGTATTTTAGAAGCTTATCTTAGTTTATACCGTAAGTTGGAAAAACTGTATGTTTACGCCAGCATGAAAAATGATCAAGACACACGTCAAGCTGAATTTCAGGCCTTATCAGCTAAGGTTCAAAAGCTTTATGCTCAAGTAGCCGAGAAGACGGCCTGGTTCCAACCAGAATTGTTGGCCGTTCCTGAAAAGGACTTAGCTACTGTAATCGCAAGTGATGTTAAGCTCAAGGATTACCAACGTTTCTTGGATCAATTAACGGCCCAAAGAGCTCATGTCCTTTCTCAAGACCAAGAAGCACTTTTAGCCGGGGCTAGTGATATCTTTGGAGCTGCTGAAAATATCTTTGGTACTTTGAATAATGCGGACTTAAATTTTGGAACCATTGAAGATGATCAAGGTAATGAATTAGAATTATCTAACGGAGTTTATGGTCGCCTTCTAGAATCCAGTAATCGTCAAGTTCGAGAAAAAGTCTTCAAGCAACTCTACCAGGTTTACGGCCAATTTCAACATACTTTAGCCCAAACCTTGAGTACTCATGTGCGAACGCACAATTTTAGTGCCCAAGTACGTAAGTATGATTCCGCTCGACAGGCAGCTTTGGCCAATAATGAAATTCCCGAAGCGGTTTACGATACTTTGTTGGACCGGACTCAAGCCCACTTGCCACTTTTACACCGCTATGTTGCTTTACGCAAACGGGTTTTAGGCTTAAAACAAGTTCACATGTATGACATCTACACACCGTTAACGGGTGAACCAAGTATGAAGTTTAGCTATGAAGATGCTAAACAGACAGCTTTAGAAGCCTTGAAGGTTTTGGGCCAAGACTATGTTGACCAAGTAGCTAAGGCTTTTGATAGCCGTTGGATTGACGTAGTAGAAAATCAAGGCAAGCGTAGCGGGGCTTACTCTTCTGGGGTTTACGACACTGATCCTTACATTTTATTGAACTGGCAAGACAATTTGGATAATCTCTTTACTTTAGTTCACGAGATGGGGCATAGTATGCACTCCTACTTGACTAGGAAAAATCAACCCTACCAATACGGGGACTATCCAATCTTCTTGGCAGAAATTGCTTCAACCACCAATGAAAATCTCTTGACTCAATACCTTTTGGAAAATAATTCTGATCCTGAGATTCAAGCTTACGTGATTAACCACTACCTAGATGGTTTCAAAGGAACGGTTTTCAGACAGACGCAATTCGCTCAATTTGAAAAGTGGCTTCATGAACAAGATGCTCAAGGCAATCCTTTAACGGCTCAAGCAATGTCAGACTACTATGGTCAAGTTAACCGTGAATATTATGGCCCTGAAATTGCCGATGATCCTGAAATCCACTTGGAATGGGCACGAATTCCGCACTTCTACTATAATTACTATGTTTACCAATACGCGACCGGTTTTGCGGCCGCAACAACTTTGAGTGAAGGTATTTTAAGCGGAGACCCAGCTAAGACGGAGGCCTACTTAACTTATCTCAAGTCTGGAAGCTCGCAGACACCACTGGCAACTATGCAAGCTGCCGGGGTGGATATGACCCAAGCGGCTTACTTAGACAAAGCTTTTGCAGTCTTTGCTCAACGTTTAGACCAATTAGAAAAGCTATTATCCAAATAAAAAATGGTTATCACCTTTAGTAAAGGTGGTAACCATTTTTAATTAAAATGTTTTTGGTGTTCTGTACAGAGTTTCATTTGACAAGACTTAGGTTCAGAGCTTGGTAGAATTTGTGGTAAGATTTCCTTGAACTCATGTATCGAAAGCACTAAGCTACAATCAAGATTATCAACATTTTCCAAGACAATCGTAGGATTGGCCTTAACTTGCATTTGGTTGGCCAAACGTTGGTCTTTGTGGAAGGATTGAATGGTAAATTCTGCTTGGCGATCACTTGCAAACATGTCCCAGTCAAGTTGGCTAGCTTTGGCAGCTTGTAAGACTAAATCGTGATTATAACTGCCATATTGGGCAAAACCTTCTTGAATTTTCATTAAAAACTGTCGGCCACGCTTTTGTCCTTGGAAAAGGGCGGCCTTATAGTCTAGGGCCGCTTGGCTGAGTTCCTTTGAGAGTTCATGGCAATTACGATGGGGATTTTCTTGTACTAAATTCGAGGCCGTTTGTAAGTTTAAAAAGGGAATAAAACGTAGATTAACTTTAGTCGGACTCTGCTGAATTAGCTGGAGCAATTCTTGTTCAACTTGATAACAGGTTTGTCCGAGCGGATTGACAAAAAGATATAACTCAAGCATCTTTCAGCCTCCTTAGATTTATTTTCTATCTTTACTTTAACAAACTTTATTTTTTTTGCAATTGATATGCTTACTTCCTACAATGATTGATAGACAAGTGTTATAATAAGAAACTGTATGATGCTAAGAAGGGCGTGAATTTATGGAATTTGCATGGGAAGAATTTCTAAACCCTTACGAACAGGCGGTTGCTGAATTAAAGCTCAAGCTTCGCCAATTTCGCACTCAATATCGTCAAGAATTAGTGCACTCACCGATTGAATTCGTGACGGGGCGGGTCAAACCTGTGCCTTCAATTAAAGAAAAAATGATTCGGCGGCATATCGCCCGTGAAGATTTAAGTCAAGAGATGGAAGATATTGCCGGCGTACGGGTTATGTGTCAATTTGTCGAAGATATTTATGAAGTGGTCGCTATGATTAAAAAACGGACGGATATGCAGGTTTTAGAAGAAAGAGACTATGTTTCCAACCAAAAGGCCAGTGGTTATCGATCCTATCACATCGTTATTAGTTACCCACTACAAAGATTGGATGGGGTTAAGGAAATTAAGGCTGAAATTCAAATTCGGACTTTAGCGATGAACTTTTGGGCGACTATTGAACATTCATTGAATTATAAATATCAAGGAGAATTTCCCCAAAATTTGGCAGTACGCTTGACCACCGCGGCTGAAGCTGCTTTCTTACTGGATCAAGAAATGTCAGCCATTCGGGGAGAAATCAAGGAAGCACAAGCTTTATTCCAACAAAAAAGTATCAAGGAAATCGAGTGAGGTAAAAGGCCATGAGAGTAGCGATTTATGCTAACCCGGGGAGCAAATCCCAAAGCGTCAAAGAGAAATTAGAAAAAAAGATGCGTGACCGACATTTTATTTTGGATATGGAAAATCCGGAAATTGTGGTCACAATTGGGGGCGATGGCACCCTTTTGTCGGCTTTTCATCACTACCGTAAGCAATTAGATCAAATTCGTTTTGTCGGGGTGCATACAGGTCATTTAGGTTTTTATACTGACTGGCGAGATGATGAAATTGATGATTTGGTGATAAGTCTCCAATCTGATAACCGTCAATCAGTGTCTTATCCACTCTTGGATGTTTGGGTAACCTATAAAAGCCGTCAACCAAGTCATTATTTAGCCTTAAATGAATCCACTATTAAGCGAACCAGTTCTACTATGGTAACCGATGTTTATGTTGGAGGCGAAAAGTTTGAACGTTTTCGCGGCGATGGTTTATGTATTTCGACCCCTACTGGTTCAACGGCGTATAACAAGTCTGTCGGTGGGGCGGTTATCCACCCGGATATGGATGTTTTACAATTAGCTGAAATTGGTTCTATCAATAACCGTGTTTTTCGGACCTTGGCTTCTCCCATGATTATTGCTTCCAATGATTGGATTACTTTGAGTCTAATGGAAAGCCGGGAGCGTAAGGAAGACTTGATGTTAACCGTTGATTCCAAGAGTTACTATAACCGTGATATTGAACAAATTCGCTATAAAATTGCTAAGGAAAGAATCCGTTTTGCTAAATATCGGCACAATCATTTTTGGCATCGGGTGCAAGAAGCTTTTATTGGAGAAGAAGATGGAAATTAATTGGACTTATAACGGACCTGGCCCAACCAAGGTGCGGACTTTTTTGAAAGATAAAGGACTTTCACGTCGTTTTTTGGCTCAAATCAGAAATAATAATGGGGGATACACCGTCAATGGTCGTGAAGGACGGATGGTGGACATGTTAAGCTCTGGTGATCAGGTAACTGTGACTTTACCAACGGAAACTGCTCGTAAAACGGATTTAGTTAAATCCTTTGTGCCTATTAAAGTAGTTTATGAAGATCGGGATTTTTTGATTCTTGATAAGCCCGATCATCTGGCTTCGATTCCGTCTCATCTTCATCGTTTAGATAGTGTGGTTAACCGGGTGGCGGGGTACTACCAAGTGCGTTCATATCACGGCTTAGTCCCCCATATTGCGACGCGGCTGGACCGTGACACTACCGGTTTAGTTTTACTGGCGAAGCACCGCTATGCTCATTCTTTAGTGGATCAGCAGTTGCGAAATCATGCCATTGAAAAGGAATATGTGGCCATTACTTCAGGCCAATTGGCGCAGGATTATTATGATATCCGGGCTCCGATTGGCCGGAAAGAGGATTCCATTATGTTAAGAGAAGTGCGACCTGACGGTCAAGCGGCGCGTACTGAACTCTTTGTAACCCAGCAACTCCATCAGGCATCACTCTTACGGGTTCGCCTGCATACCGGTCGAACGCATCAAATTCGGGTTCATACGGCATTTTTGGGTCATCCCTTAGTCGGGGATCGCTTTTATGCCGGGATGCGTACGCCTTTAATTCAGAGACAGGCTTTACATTGTCAACGTTTAAAATTTTATCAACCTTTATTAGAAAAATGGGTGGAAGTTACTACCGACCTTCCAGCAGATATGCAGGCTATTATTGCAGCGGGAGGGATTAACTAGCGAAAGGAGGGGTTAATGTGCCTGAAACAACTTTAACCACGCCGGAACAAAAAGAAGAAATTATTAGTTATTTAGAAAGTCAACAAGCAGGTAAATTCCGCAAGGCATACCTAGACTTGCACGTCTATGAACAAGCCCAAATCTTTAGTGAACTTGATGAAACCCAGAGAAATCGGATTTACCGCTATCTGTCACCCGTGGAAATGGGGGATATGTTCAATGCTATTGAAGAAGAGCCAGATCAAGTAGTTAACTACTTCAAAGAGATGATTCCTCAATATGCGGCAGATGTCATTTATGAGATGTATACGGATAATGCCGTCGATATTTTAGCCTATGCTAAAGCCAAGGATTTAAATCAATACTTGGAACTCCTCCCTGCTGAAGCGGCGGTAGAAATTCGTGGGATGTTGCACTACCAAGACAAGACGGCTGGGGCCATTATGTCCACCGAATATGTCGCTATTACTGGTAACCAAACGGTACGTTCGGCCTTGCATGTCATGAAGAAGGAAGCTCTAGATGCGGAAACAATTTACTATATTTATGTTATTGACGACGAGGAAAATCTCCAAGGGGTTTTAACCCTGCGAGATTTACTGACCAATGATGATGATGCCTTGATTTCTGATATTATGAATCGACCAGTTATGTCAGTTGATGTCCAAGAAGACCAAGAAGAAGTTGCCCAAACTATTCGGGACTATAATTTTATTGCCTTGCCGGTAACTAATCCTGAAGGTAAGATGATTGGGATTATCAACGTTGACGATATTATTGACGTTATCGATGAAGAATCAGCCCAAGATTACTCTGGTTTGGCGGGGGTTGATGTGGATAATTTACCTAGTAATCCTTGGCAAGCTGCCCTTAAGCGTTTACCTTGGTCACTGGGCTTATTAATTTTAGGAATAACCACTGCCGTTGTAATTTCTTGGTACCAAACCTTAATTCAAAAAGATACTTTGATGGTGACCTTTATTGCTATGGTCATGGGGGCATCTGGGAATGCTGGGACCCAAAGTTTAGCTGTGTCAGCAACTCGGATTGCTGACAAGGATGATGAAGAAGAAAGTACTGCCAAGATGGTGGCTAATGAAGCCTTGACAGGGCTGATTGTGGGATTCTTTTCTGGAATTTTATTTGCCGTTATTACGGGAATTTGGCAACAAGATTTGGATTTTGGATTAATCTTAGGTTTAGCCTTATTAATCGCGGTTACGATATCCAATGTCCTTGGTTGCTTGTTACCTATCATTTTTAAGAAATTAGGTAAAGATGCGTCAAATGTTCCCGGGGCTTTAGTCTCGACCATTAGTGACTTGTTATCTGCCTTAATTTATTTTGGCACCATTCAAATTTTTTGGAATTTATACCACTAAAAAAACTGGGTTTATGAGCATCCCAGTTTTTTTGATATAGTTAAATTTTAGTAGTAATCACAGCCGTTTTACCACTTAAAGCTTCTGTTAAACGTTGCTCACTAACTTCTAAGTAGAAGAGGTCGCTAGTGGCTAAAGCACCAGCATTTGTGGTCATCACTTTATCGAAGTCATGGTCAGCTAACCAAGTGAAAGCCTCTGTTTGAGCGTCAGCCTGAATTTCATCTACGGCAAAGTTTGCTACGACTTGCATGCCACCAGCGCTGGCACTTAATTGTTCCATAAGATCTAAATCTAAGCGGCCCGCATCAGTTAAGGCTCCGATAGCGACTGCATCTACGCCCAAAGCTTGGGCTTCGAAAATATCAGCTTCCATCATTTTGGCTTCAATGTCAGAGTAGACATAGCCTTGGGCCTTGGCTTTAATGATGAGAGTCACGGAAGCTTGGTGTTCGTGAGCATATTTGCTAGCTTCGGCGATAAAACCTTTAGAGACGGTGACAGCTTGATCTAAATTTCCCGCTCCTAAGAGGATTTTCTTGGCTCCGGCTTGGATGGCTTGAACTAAAGTGTGAAAATCAGTTACGTAAATTTCTGAAAACATGAAAACTCCTTAAAAAATTAAAATTTAGGCGTCAAATTTAACGCAGACCCCTTCTGGCAAGAGGAGGTCTTTTTGTAGCAAGGTTAACTTCCCAGAAACGACATTCCGGGCGTAGAGGGTGATATTATCACTATTTTGGTTGGCACAGATAATAAAGTTTTGACTAGGATCAAGGTCAAAGTCACGGGGGAAGTCACCGGCGGTAGTAATGTGTTGAATTAGGGCTAATTCATTATGAGCATCTACGGCAAAGACTGCTAAGGAGTTGTGGCCTCGGTTTGAGAGGTATACAAACTTCCCGTCAGCTGAAAGGTGAATGGCAGCGACCCCATTGTGAGCAGTCCAGTCCGCAGGGATGGTGGGCAAAGTTTGCACCTGACGAAAATGACCACTGTGAGCGTCGTAGGCGAGGTTTTGCACCTGGCTACTTAATTCTCCGGTCAAGTAAGCAAATTTGCCATTGGGATGAAAGGCTAGGTGGCGAGGACCAAAACCAGCTTCAGCTTGATAAGTTGCGACTAAATCTAACTTGCCGCTAGCACTCACATCAAAGGTGAAGACACGGTCACTCCCTAAATCAATTACGACTAAACGACCATCAGGTGTTAAATCTGCGTAGTGAAGGTGACTCTTTTCTTGTTCAGGTCGCGGACCTTGTCCCTCGGATTGGAAGCTGTCGGTTAGGCTCAACTTACCATCTTCATCTATCGCATAGACATTAACTTCAGCCTTGTGGTAGTTGGCAGTATAAACCAAATGGCGTTTGGCATCATAGGCGACATAACAAGGGTTGGGTCCAGGAGTTAAAGCTTCATCCAAAAGTGTTCCATCGGCTTTACGGTAAATTTCAATTCCTCCTAAATCTTGACGACTAGCAATTGCTAAGATTTTGTCTTTAGTAATCTGTAGATAGGTAGGGTTACCTGTTTTAAGAACAACTTTAGGAGTAGTCAAGGACTTTTTTTCTGTATCTAAATAAGCTTGGTAAATTCCTTGGCTACTTTTTTTTGTATAAGTTCCAAAGTAGACAATTTCTTGCATGTTGACATCCCTTTCTAAAAATAAGTTACCCTTTATTATAGCACGAAATCTGTGGAGACCCGACTTGTTATCCGGAGAAAAAATCGGTAAAATTAAGGTAATCAAATGCGAGAAGGTGAAGAGATGCTCACAATCGAGATTCAAAGTGTAGGGCCTAAGATTAAGCCCACTAAAGATAATTTTTTGATTTTATTCAAAGATGATGCCCCAGATTCCATCAAGGAAGTAGCCTTAATTCATAATTACCAAGGTGACTTTCCAGCTGATTATCTCAAAGTTGGTACCAAAATTAGCTTTGGTCAAAGTCAATATACAATTACTAAGGTTGGGGATTTGGTAACGGCCAATCTCAATGAGATTGGTCATACGGTCTTTTACTTCCAAGATGTTCCAGGTGATGAGGCTATTATGCATAATGGTATCTATTTGAGCCCAGCCCAGACGCCAAGTTTAGTAGCGGGTGATAAAATCATTTTTCACTAATGAAAAGAAAAAGAGGAATTCCTAATTGGAGTTCCTCTTTTAGCTAGTATTTAGTTTTTCGCTTTGACACTGGCGACGTAGGCATCATGTGTGGCCTGGTCAAATTCATTTTCAGATTTAGCCATGACTAAAGTGGCTGTCACGTTCCCAATTACGTTGACCACGGTACGGGCCATATCGACAATCCGGTCAATTCCGGCAATTAAGGCGATTCCTGCGGTAGGAATTCCAACCGTCCCGACAGAAGCTAAAAGGACTACGAAGGAAGCCCCTGGGGTACCGGCCATTCCCTTAGAAGTCATCATTAAAACTAATAAGAGCGTTAGTTGTTGAGAAAAATTCAAGTGAATTCCATAGGCTTGGGCGATGAAAATAGAAGCCAAACCTTGGTAGATGGCAGAACCATCTAAGTTGAAGGTGTAACCCGTAGGGATAACGAAGGAAGAAATTGAAGGGGAAACCCCTAATTTTTCTGACTTTTCAATCAATTTAGGTAAGGTAACTTCTGAGGAAGCCGTGGTAAAACTTAAAATAATTTCTTCTTTAACTACCGCGATTTGTTCGGTAATCTTAAAACCAAAGAGGCGGGAGGTAACTCCTAAGACCACGAAAATGAAGAAAATCATTGTAATATAGGCCATAACAATAAATAAGGATAGAGGCTTTAAAGTTTCTAATCCTAATTGTGCTACGGTTTGTCCGATTAAACCGGCTACCCCGAAAGGTGCCACATGCATAACCCAACCTGTAATCTTAAACATAGTAGCAGCTACGGCGTTCAAAAAGTCAATGACAACTTTTCCTTGTTCACCAATAGAAGCCAAACCTAAACCAAAGAGGGCCGAGAAAAAGACGACAGGTAACATGTGACCGGACCCTAAGGCATCAAAAATGTTACTTGGTACAATGGACATGAGGACATCAACGATGCTAGAGTGAGTATGTTCGGCGGTTTTAACATAAGTTGAAATATCAGCTTTGGTTAATTTGCTTAAGTCAACCATGGAACCGAAGTCAGTGACGTTAGCGATGACTATCCCTACAATAAAGGCGATGGTGGATAAAATTTCAAAGTAAATTAAGGTCTTGACCCCGATACGCCCAAGTTTGTGCAGGTCCCCCATATTAGCAATTCCGACAATTAAACTCGAAATTACAATGGGTAAAACAACCATGGAAATCAAGCTGATAAAAGTTGAACCAACATTTGAAGCTAGTTTAATGAAAGCTTGATTATCGCTAAAAATGACCCCTAAGATAACCCCGACGATTAAGCCGATTAAAATCTGCCAACCGACGGAAAGACGCCAAAATTTAAATTTGCGCATAATTTTCCTCCTATGGATAAACAGTCTATTATCTAATATATCATATTTCTAGGTGATTTACAGCTAATGTTAACAAATTAATTAGGATTGAACTAAAATAGTGATTAATTTGTTTAAAAGACGAAGAATTATTAGCATACGGAAATAAAGTTCGCTTTTTATAAAAAAGCCCCAGCTAAGTGCTGGAGCAGGCTAATTTTAAAGGGTGTCCCCATTGAAAATAGAGTTTTTCACAATGACATAATCAACCTTGCGTAAGGAGCTTAATTCCCGCCCCCCTGCGTAGGAGATGGATGATTGCAGGTCTTCTTGCATTTCATTTAAAGTATCGGCGATGTGGCCACGGTAAGGAATCAAAAGTTTCTTACCTTCGACGTTTTTGTATTGTCCTTTTTGGTATTGGGAAGCTGAGCCAAAATAAACCTTGTACTTTTGACCATCTTCTTCGACAATTTCTCCTGGCGTCTCAGCGTGACCAGCAAACATGGAGCCAATCATGCACATGGAAGCCCCGAAACGGATAGATTTGGCAATATCCCCGTTGGTGCGGATACCACCATCCGCAATGAGTGGCTTGCTAGCGGCTTTAGAACATAGACGTAAAGCTGCTAATTGCCATCCTCCAGTCCCAAAGCCGGTTTTAACCTTGGTGATACAAGCTTTCCCTGGTCCAATTCCGACTTTAGTGGCATCTGCACCAGCGTTTTCCAATTCTCGTACCCCTTCAGGTGTTCCGACATTACCGGCAATTAAAAAGGTACCTGGTAATTGTTTTTTGATGTATTTAATCATGTCAATCACCGTTTGGGAGTGACCGTGGGCGATGTCAATCGTGATGTATTCTGGTGTCAATTTCGCGGTGGCTAATTGATCGATTAATTCATATTCCTTAGGTTTGACCCCAACAGAAATTGAAGCGAATAATCCTTTAGCACGCATTCGGCGAACAAAGTCGAAACGATCATCCTCGTCGAAGCGGTGCATAATATAGAAGTAGTCATTTTGTGCCATCCAGATAGCCAGCTTTTCGTCAATAACGGTTTGCATATTGGCGGGGACCACTGGCACCTTGAAGGTCATAGGCCCAAACTTGATACTAGTATCAACTTCGGAGCGACTTTTGACGATACACTTATTGGGAATTAATTGGATATCTTCATAATCAAAAACTGTCGATGTAAACATAGGTCTAAACCTCATTTCGCATAATGTTCGGATTTGGATGAATCGAATTCATAATCCTCAAATATAATAATCTAGGAAACGAAAATTGTCAAATGAAATTACTTTAATTTAGTTTAAATCCTAAATTACCCCTTTAAACAGGTAGCTTGACCTCTGAAGGGATTTTGGCTACACTAAATAAGGAAAAATTTCGAGATGGGTGAGAGAAATGGCAAAGAAAGTCAAAATTAAAAAAACGAATGATGAACGAATCTTAGATCAACATAAGGTTCCTTATGAAGAGTACCAATTTAACTGGATTGAAAAAGGTGCGTCGGCCTTAACCGAGGCTGAAGCCGCTGGTGTACCGGCTGGCAGCATTCTCAAGACCATTGTCTTGCAAGCAAATGGTGATCCGAAAGATTATGTCGTCGTGTGTTTACCCTTGGAACATTCCATTGATTTGAAATTAGTGGCCCATGAATTAGGTAAAAAGCAACTTCATTTGGCCGATAATAAAAATCTGATTAACATCACGGGCTACGTCCATGGGGAAAACACTCCAATTGGCATTAACATCCGCAAAGGCTTTCCCATTTATTTTGATGAAAGAATTCAAGCTTTTGATAAAATTGCCGTATCAGCAGGGAAAATTGGCCGTTCTGTTTACTTAAAGCGCGATGACTTGGTTAATTTAGTCAAGGGGCAATACATTCAGGTGGAAAAATAATGGTAGTAATGAAGAAAATCGACCGTGCCGTTCAATTCTTGACACAAAATCCCCAACTATTAATCTGTCCACATTGTCAAGAGCCTTTAAACTTGAGTGACTATCATTTAACTTGTGCCCATGGTCATCAGTATGACTTATCAAAAAAGGGGACCTTGTATTTGATGAGGCGAGCCGTGACTAGCGATTATGATAGTCCAGAAATGTGGCAAGCTCGTCGGCAAATGTTGAGTGCCGGCTTGTTTGATGGTATCTTGGAGGCTATTAATGAAGCACTACCTAACGATAGCCAAATTATCCTTGATATTGGTTGTGGAGAAGCCACACCTTTGGCTCGTTTGGCTCAATTGCGTCATAATGAAGGCGATCGTTATTTAGGGTTTGATATTTCCAAAGATGCGGTTAACCTAGCGACGCAGCATGATTTAGCCGCTTTCTTTTGTTTGGCAGACCTAGCTAATTTGCCTTACCAGAACCGAAGTGTGGATGCTATGATTGATATTTTTTCACCTTCGGCTTACCAAGAGTTCAACCGAGTTTTAAAAGACGACGGTTTGCTTTTAAAAGTCATTCCTGGGGCTGATTACTTGGGACAGCTACGGCGCTTATTATACCCCGATGTTAATGACCAACATCACCGCTACAGTAATGCTAAGGTAAGAGAACTCTTTTTTAAGCATTATCCAGATGCTAAAGAAGTTAAGGTGAACTATACCTTCCCGCTAACACCGGCGCTTTTCCCGCAACTTTTGGCCATGACGCCGCTACAGTGGGGGGCGAGTGCAGAACGTATTGCCACTGCTTTGGCGCAAGGACTCAGCGAAATTACCGTGGATGTCAGCTTGTTGGTGGCTCAAAAGCAGAAGTAAGAGGGAAGTAGTAAGACCACAGCTTGCTAATCAATGAGAAGAGTGCTAAAATATCCTATGAAATCGGTTGTTAGTAATTATCGCTAAAGCGTTAGTTGCTAAGTAATTGTACTTCAAAGCGCAGGAGTTCGCCGTGCCCACACCGAACATCTGCGCTATTCGTGCTTGATTTAGAAAGGAAATAAAATGGCTAATCATATTGTCTTATTTGAACCATTAATGCCAGCTAACACTGGTAATATTGCCCGGACTTGTGCCGGAACTAATACTCATCTACATTTGATTGAACCTTTAGGTTTTTCAACAGATGATAAATATTTAAAGCGAGCTGGACTCGATTACTGGGATAAAGTGGATATCACTTATCATCCTAATTTACCTGCTTTTTTAGAATCTATGCCTGAAAATGGTAGACTTCATATTGTTTCTAAGTTTGCTAATCATGCTTACAGTCAAGAAGATTACACTCAAGTTGATGAAGATCACTTCTTCTTGTTTGGTAAAGAAACAACGGGCTTACCAGAACGTTTCATGCGTCAACACGAAGACGAATGTATTCGCATTCCTCAAAATGACGAGCATGTAAGATCTTTAAATCTTTCCAATACGGCAGCGATTGTAATTTACGAAGCCTTACGTCAGCAAAACTTCCAAGGTTTGGAAACCGTCCACGCCTATGAACAAGATAAGTTAAAGTAGGTTTAGCATGAGAGAAAAGAAGTTAGCTTTTACTGATTATATTTTTATCGGAACTCTACTGTTTGGGATGCTATTTGGGGCGGGAAACCTGATTTTTCCGGTCCACTTAGGCCAATTAGCTGGTAAACATGTTAATTTGGCTAGTTTGGGATTCATGATTACTGGGGTGGGGCTCCCTTTTTTAGCTATCATTGCTTTGGCCCTGTCTAAGAGTCAAGGAGTCTATGATTTAGCTCAAAATGTTGGTGATAAATTTGCCTGGATTTTTACGGCTGTTTTATACTTAACAATTGGTCCTATTTTTGCTTTGCCAAGAACGGCGACGGTTTCTTTTGAAGTTGGAATTTTACCAAATATCGACCCGGCTCAAAGATCCTGGATGCTGGCCGTTTTTTCAGGAATTTTTTTCCTTTTAGTCTGGTATTTTTCCCGTAAGCCTTCGGGTGTGATGGTCGTGATTGGAAAAATCCTAACTCCTTTATTCTTGATGGTTTTGGGTTTGCTTTTGGCGATGGCTTTGATTTTTCCTTTAGGGAAAGTGGCTGAAATTGCCCCGCAAGCCAGTTACCGCTCTGGTGCCTTCTTACAAGGTTTCACTCAAGGGTATAATACCATGGATGTCTTGGCTTGTTTGGCTTTTGGGGTGGTTATTAATGATGCCGTGCGTAATTTAGGGGTCAAAAAAGAGACGCAGATTGCCCTAGATACGATCAAGGGTGGGATTTTTACTATTGCTCTCATGATTATTATTTATGGTCTCTTAGCTTTAGTTGGAGCCATGAGTTTAGGGCGCTTTACCTTTTCGGAAAACGGCGGCATTACCTTAGCACAAATATCCCAAGCTTACTTTGGTAAGTTGGGGAGTTGGGTCTTGGCAATTTTGGTAACCTTAGCGTGTTTAAAGACTGCGATTGGTTTGGTTTCTTCCTGTTCGGAAACTTTCATGCAGCTTTTCAAACGGGGAAGTTACCCACAATATGTGGCTGGCATTTCCTTGGTTTCTTGGTTAATTGCCAATGTGGGTCTAACGCAACTAATTGCCTTATCCCAACCGCTCTTGTTGCTTTTGTATCCTTTAGCGATTACGATGACTATTCTAGGTTGTTGCCATCGTTTCTTAGTATCACGTTTTGAGGTCAAGGTCGTCTACCGTTGGGCTTGTACGGCGGCCGTCATTTTTTCATTAGGTGATATTGCGGCGGCTTTGCCTTTTGGTTTAGCAAGTTTAACTGTTTCGAAGTCTTTAGTAGCTTTGAGTCAAGGCTTCTTGCCGTTAGCTAGTTTAAGTTTAGGTTGGTTAATCCCAACGATTGTTGCGACAATAATTGCCTTATTTTTTGCCCACAAGAAAGCGAATAACTAAGATAAGAGGAGTTTTTTGTAAAAAGCTCCTCTTTTTGAGGCTAAAAAGGCGATTTTTAAAGCGAGGATGGTCCTTTTTTGTTATAATGGAAAGGATTGATATGTGAGGTGACAAGACGTGGCAAATCGCAAGCGAAGAACAACAAAAAACACAACGCGAAGTAAAAAGGTAAAAAAGAACCAAAATATTCCAGAATTTGAAATTTCAGAACAAGTTTTAGGCTTTATTCTCGTCGTTTTAAGTGTCCTGGCTTTCTTTCATTGGGGGTTTATCGGACTTTTATTGGCTAATTTAGTGCGTCTTTTAGTTGGAGAAAGTTACCAATTAGTGGTTCTAGTGCTGGGGGTATGGGGACTTTTTGTTATGGTGACAGGCCACAGTCCCCAATTAAAGAATAAACGTGCCTTTGGGGGGCTGGTAACTTATCTGGGGGGGTTAGTGACTTACGAGAATTTCTTTTTAACCCAACACAAGATAGACAGCGATTTTCTCTTGCGAACCATGGATGCGGCTATGACTAATATCCAAACCAACGGCTCGGGTAACTTAGTTGGAGGGGGAATCGTTGGGGCTGGGCTCTACAGTATTAGTGAATTTTTGGTGGGCCCGCTCGGTACCTATCTGGTTGCGGGTGTGGTTATTATTTTAGGTTTGTGTTTGCTGGCTAAAATTCCTTTGGTTACGGTCTTGAATTTTTTGAGTCGCTTGGTTAAGTATCTGTTTCAAGGTGTTGTGGCCTTGTTTAAGGCGACAAAGGCGGTTAGTCAAAAAAGTAAGCCTTTAATCGAAAACGTCCAAGAAAAGCGCCAAGAAAGACATGTGGTTAAAGAAAAAGAATCCGTTGCAGAGCAAACGCAACAGGACGTAGCCCCTCAAGTTGCCCCATCGGCTTTAGATGCAGCTATTGGGGATGATAAGGATCTTCCTAAGCCGCGGAGTTTGGCTGAAAGTTCTTGGCAAGACCGAACTCAAACGGAAGAAGTTAAAGCCGAAACCACCAAACCTAGTTTTGTGGGTGTAAATGAAAACTACCAATTGCCACCACTTAAACTCCTGTCCGAAGTGGCTAAGACCGATCAATCAAGTGAACAAAAAGCTATGAAGCAGAATCGCAAGGTTTTAGAAGAAACTTTACAAAGTTTTGGGGTGGATGCCAAGGTAGTCAACACAATCTTAGGTCCTGCCGTAACTAAGTATGAGTTACATCCTGCCATCGGGGTCAAGGTGTCCAAAATTGTGAACCTTTCTGATGACTTAGCTTTGGCTTTAGCTGCTAAAGATTTACGGATTGAAGCACCGATTCCAGGGAAATCCTTAGTTGGGATTGAAGTACCTAACCAAAATGTAGCGACGGTTTCCTTTAAGAGCATTATTGCTGCTCAAAAAAAGGATCCTACCAAGCCGTTAGAAGTACCATTAGGTCGAGATATTTCCGGAAACTTGATTACTGCTGATCTGGCTAAGATGCCACACTTATTGATTGCCGGTTCTACTGGTTCTGGGAAATCGGTGGCCATTAACGGTATTATTACCAGTCTTTTGATGAATACCACTCCCGAACAAGTTCGTTTGGTTTTGGTTGATCCGAAAAAGGTGGAATTAGGTGTCTATAATGACGTCGCTCACCTCTTAACGCCCGTCGTAACCGATCCGAAAAAGGCGGCGGGAGCCTTGCACAAGCTGGTTGTTGAAATGGAAAGACGTTATGAAGTTTTTGCAGATACCGGCCAAAGAAATATTACCGGCTACAACAAGATGCTGGCCCGGCAAAAGGCCGATGGTTTGGAAAGCGAGGAGCAACCCATGCCTTATATCGTTGCCATCGTTGATGAATTATCGGACTTGATGATGACTGCTTCAAATGAAGTAGAAGATGCGATTGTACGTTTAGCGCAAATGGCGCGGGCGGCCGGAATCCACATGATATTGGCGACCCAAAGGCCATCGGTTGATGTTATTACCGGTTTAATCAAGGCTAACGTGCCTTCTCGTATGGCCTTTGCTGTGTCTTCTGGGACGGATTCACGAACTATCATCGACCAATACGGAGCTGAAAAACTTCTTGGACGTGGGGACATGCTTTTCTTGCCCATGGGACAAAATAAGCCTATCCGAGTGCAAGGGGCCTTTATTTCTGATGAAGATGTGGAAAACGTGGTTGGCTTTATCAAAGACCAACAAACTGTTTCCTATGACCAAAGTATGGAAATTTCGGATCAAGATATGGCCGGTTCTTCCGGAGCCGGAGATGGCAAGGATGAACTTTATAGCCAGGTTTTAGAATTTATCCGTCTCGAACAAAAATGTAGTATTTCTTTACTTCAAAGACGTTTTAAAATCGGTTATAACCGCGCCGCACGAATTGTGGATGACTTGGCCCAAGACGGCTTAATCGGCCCCCAAGAGGGGAGTAAGCCCCGCCAGGTCTTATTACCACCAAATCAAGACTAGAATTGAGGAATAATTTTGAAAGTAGCACTCAAGCAGGGGGTCTATTTAGATATCACTGCTAGTAAACAATTTAAAACCAGTCGGATAATGATTTCTTTTAGTCGTCAGGCCCAAAGTGCCAAGGAATTAGCTATGCGGACTTTGATTACCAGTGTCTTAGAAACGGCTAGTGCCAAATATCCGACGCAAAAACAATTAGCCGACCACTTGTCTTATCTCTATGGGGCCAACTTCGGTATTTACATTAACCGTTACGGTAGGCTCAACCAAGTGATTGCATCTTTAACCCTGGCCAATGATCGCTTTTTAAAAGATGATACTAATCTCTTAGCTGCTGGCCTAGATTTTTTAAATGAAGTTTTGGTTAATCCGCTTTTGGATGAAGCGGGCTTATTTGATGAAAAAATCTTCACTCTCCAACAAAAAAACTTAGCGTCTTACATTAAGTCCATTCAGGATAATAAGCGCTCTTATGTAGCTATGCAAATCCAAAGTGCTTATTACACGGATGTGGTCCAAGCCACCCCGCAAATGGGGACGCCTGAAGATGTCTTGGCCTTGGACCGGGCGGAGGTGACGGCCTATTATCATCAAATGTTGGCTCAAGATGAAGTCCTAATCACCATTAACGGAGAAGTTGATCCTATGCAAGTGGAAGCTGATTGCCAGGCTAGTTTAAATTTAGTGGCCCGTCCAGCTCAAAAATGGCAACTTTACTATCAACAAGCACTCTTACCAGCCGTAATTCGTAAGGTAGAAAAACAGGTGCTCAATCAAAGTAAATTAGATTTTGTTTTCGCCCTAAACTATCAACATCCAGCAGAAAACTATGCTGCTATCTTATTTAATACTCTATTTGGAGCGTCACCTTTATCTAAGTTATTCGTTAATATTCGCGAAAAGCAAAGCATGGCCTACTATGCTAGCAGTTCCCTAAATGCCTTTACCAATAGTCTTTTAATCCAAACCGGAATTGAGGGTCGTAACGCTAAAAAAGTTGAAATGTTAGTTTTAGAACAATTAACCAGTATTATTGCTGGGGATTTTAGCGCTCAAGAATTACAAATGGCCAAAGAAGAAATTATCACGGCTTGGGAAAGCCAACTCGATAGTCAAGGTAATGACCTCAATCAAAAAAACTTGAATCACTTTTTGAACCGTCAAAGTGATTACGCTACTAGAGTGGCCAAATTACAAGCTGTTACTAAGGCCCAAGTTCAAGCGGTGGCCCAAAAGGCCCGCCTACAAGCGGTGTACTTATTAGATGGACAGGAGGATTAGCTTAATGCAAGCAATTGAATATCCGCAATTTGGCGAAACACTTTATACCGAAACCTTAGCCAATGGCCTCAAGGTTAATCTCTTATCCCGACCAGATTTTCACCGGACCTATGGGGTGATAACAGCTAACTATGGTTCCAACGATACGACTTTTGTACCCGTCGGTCAAAGTGACTATCAAACTGTCCCCGCCGGGATTGCTCACTTTTTAGAGCATAAGCTATTTGAAAAAGAAGATTACGATGCCTTTGAAATTTTTGGAAAGTATGGGGCCGACTCTAACGCCTTTACCAGTTTCACTCGTACTAGTTACCTTTTCTCTGCAACGCGTAATGTGAATGAATGTGTTTGTCAGCTCTTAGATTTTGTGCAAGATCCTTATTTTACTGAAGAGACGGTTGTTAAAGAAAAGGGCATTATCGGCCAAGAAATCAAGATGTATGATGATGATCCCGGTTGGCGCTTATTCTTTGGGATTTTGGGAAATCTTTATCCTAACCAAGCTTTAAGCGTTGATATTGCCGGTAGTGTGGACTCCATCGCTCAAATTACGCCTGCAGATTTATATACTTGTTATCAAACTTTCTACCAACCAGGTAATATGAATCTTTTTATCGTGGGTAATTTTGAGGTGGAAGCTATGTTAGATTTGATTAAGCAAAATCAAGCACAAAAAACATTCCCTGCAGCCAGTCAACCTCAAGTAGCTGGTATGACTAACGATGCTGAAGTTTTGCCGTACCGCATGTTGGAACTTGATATAAACCAACCTAAGGTTATGGTCGGTATTAAAGGGATTGATACCGTACCTCAAGGTCGTGAAGCTTTACGTTATCGGCTACAAGTTGAAATGCTTTTGCACCTACTATACTCGGAAAATTCTGCCATGTATACGGAGTTATATGACCGTGAAATTCTGGATGACAGTTTTGGTTACAACTTCCAATTGGAAAGAGGTTTTCACTTGGCTACCATTAATGGCGGTAGCTACTATCCGAATGAATTAGCCGATGAAATCATCAAGACTGCTAAAAATGCACTAGAAATTCTTGACCACCAAGGCCAAGAATTTGACTTGGCCAAACGTGAATTTATTGGTCACTATCTCCAAGCTTTAAATTCTTTGGAAAGTATTGCTAACAGCTATGAAGGAGACCTTTACGATAGTGCGACTCTTTTAGATTACATTCCTATTATTGAAGCGATGACGCTTGACGATGTTAAGCAAGTTGCCCAAAGTTTCTTAGGGCCGGAAGTCTTTTCTGTCTTTCAAGTTCTACCTAAAGGAGGTCAAGAAGGATGAAATGGGCGCTAATTTGTGGAGCTTCGGGAGATATTGGCAGTCAAGTTGCCCGGGATTTGGCATTAGAAGGTTGGTCACTTTATCTGCACTATCATCAAAATGAAAGTAAGACCCAAGTGCTGGCCCAAGAGTTAATGGCAAGCTATCCCAAGCAAGATTTCTTAGTTTTACAAGCTGATTTGACCCAGTTAAATCAAGTTGAGAACTTGGCTCAAAATCTTTTTAGTTTGGATGCCCTGATTTTTACCCAAGGCACCACCTCATATGGGCTATTTGCGGAGCAAGATCCAGCCAGTTTAACCCAGATGTTAGCCATGCAAGTAACCGGACCTTTGCACTTAGTGCAGTTACTGCAAAGTAAATTAACCCAAAAAGACCAAAGTCGCGTGATTTTCATTGGCTCGGTCTACGGTAAGGCTGGTAGTGCTTTGGAAGTAGGTTACAGCACTGTCAAAGGGGCTTTGAGTGCGTTTGCTAAGGCTTATAGTAAGGAAGTGGCTACCTTAGGGCTGACTGTGAATGTTTTGGCTCCGGGGGCTGTAGCTACGCAAATGAATACCAAAATGTTTTCCAAAGCTAGTCGCCAAGCTGTGGCGGCTGAAATCCCCTTGGGACGCTTTGCCAAAGTGGAAGAAGTTTCTTATTGGGTCAAGGCGCTCTTGGATGAAAAGGCGGCCTACCTAACTGGTCAAACTATTTATATGACGGGGGGCTGGCTGGAGTAGCGAATAACTAACTAAGTTTTTTTAAAAAGAGCAAAAATTAATCTGAGAGTATGCTATACTTAGGAAAGATAAAATAAAATTATGTTAGGAATGTGGGGATACTATTATGACGGTCGGAGAAACACTCAAGCAAGCCCGAACAGAACGTGGTTTGACGCTCGACGATTTACAAAATAATACTAAGATTCAAAAGCGCTACCTAATCGCAATTGAAGAAAATAATTTTAAGAGTCTACCTGGTGACTTCTACGTGCGTGCCTTCATTCGGCAATATGCTCAAACCGTAGGCGCTCCTGTTGAAGACATTATGGGAATGTTAGACGAACAACTAGGACAAGAAAAACCTGTTGTTGCGGAAGAAAGCACGGAGGAGGAACCTAAGAGTCGTTCAGTTTTAAGAGAAAAAATTAGTGCTCAAACTCCCCCCTCTATCTTGGATAAGGTGATGAGCCATTTACCAGCGATTATTATTGTGGCTGTAGTAGTTCTGATTTTAGGAGCCATTTACGTGACAACCTTAAATAGTCGCAAGGCCCAAGATACAACGACTGATAGTGACGTAGCGGTTTCTCGTGAGGTGGAATCTTCTAGCACTAAGACTTCAAGTAAAAAGCAAAGTAGTCAAAAAGACACTAATTCTGAAAGTGAAACAGCTAATTCGGAAGCAAAGAAGTCAAGCACTAAAAAAGCTAAAGCTAATAGCAAGCAAACTATTACGGCGACATCTTCAAGCGGTACCAGCTTTAATTACGAGTTGAAGTCTAGCGCTAAGGAAAATGTCATCAAGCTTTCCGCTGCCGATGGGACTTCATGGCTTGCCGTGAGTGCCAATGGTAGCACTACTTGGCAAGGTACTTTAGCTGACGGTAAAGAACAAGAAGTAACTTTACCTGAAGGAACGACAGCTATTCGTATTAATGTGGGTAATTCCCAAGCCACTAAGTTAGAAATTAACGGTAAGAAGTTTGACTTCTTGAAAGAAAATAGTTCTGCAACAGTAAGAACCATTAATCTTACTGTCGTGGAATAGAAGAGGTGTTTATCGTGAACCTACCTAATAAATTAACGATAATTCGCATCGTTTTAATTCCGATTTTTATGTTGGTGCTCTTATTACCCCTCAACTGGGGAAGCGTTAACTGGGCTGGAACCGAAATTGCGGTCACTCAGTTAATCGGCGCTGTGATTTTTGCGGCGGCTTCGATTACGGATTTTGCCGATGGGCAAATCGCCCGCCGGCAACACTTAGTCTCTAACTTTGGAAAATTTGCCGATCCTCTGGCAGATAAGATGTTAGTGATGACCGCCTTTATCATTTTGGTTGAAATGGGTAAGGTACCTTCTTGGGTGGCTGCGATTATCGTCTGTCGAGAATTAGCTGTGACAGGTCTGCGTTTAATTGTGGTGGAAAATGACGGTCAAGTCATGGCTGCTGCTATGCCAGGAAAAATTAAGACCTTTACGCAAATGTTTGCCATCCTGTTCTTATTCTTGAACAATGCCTTTTTTGCCAATATACATGTAGCAATTGGTGAAATCTTGCTTTACATTTGTTTATTCTTCACAGTCTACTCGGGATGTGACTATTTCTACAATGCCCGGTTTATCTTTAGTGACTCATTCAAATCTGATAAGTAAGAAAAAATCTGCCATTTGTGCAGATTTTTTTATCAAAAAATAAAATTTTTTGCGTATTTAATATATAAGGGGGTAATTATTTGCAAGCAGAAATTATTGCTGTTGGAACTGAAATCCTTTTAGGTCAAATTGTCAATACTAACACAACCTTTATCAGTCAACAACTCGCCCAATTAGGGATTAATACTTATTATCAAACAGTGGTCGGAGATAATGAAGAGCGAATGCTTTCAGTTATTGAAATTGCAGCTCAGCGTAATGATTTGGTGATTTTATCAGGGGGCTTAGGACCAACGCCCGATGATTTAACTAAACAAACTGTGGCTAAGTATCTTGGGGTAGATCTCGTTGAAGATGCCACCGCTATGGCTAAGATAGAAGCTTATTTTCAAACAACCGGTAAGAAGATGACGGCCAACAACCGTCTTCAGGCACTTTATCTGGATGGCGGCCAAGCGCTGGCTAATGAAACTGGGATGGCCGTAGGGTGCTACTACGAAAACGCTCAGGGTGCTGATTTCTTACTCTTACCGGGACCACCAAGCGAGCTCAAACCGATGATGGCCAAAGTAGCTAAGCCTCTCTTAGCTCACAGGGTTAAGGGAGCGCAGGTCCTGACGTCACGAGTTTTACGCTTCTTTGGGATTGGCGAGTCTCTCCTAGCTGAAAAGTTAGCCGATTTACTCAAGAATTCCCAAAATCCAACCGCTGCAACCTATGCTAAAGATAATGAAGTCACCTTACGTTTAACCGCCAGTGGTCAAAGTGACCAGGAAGTAACCAAATTACTTGATCAAGCTGAAATAGATATTCAAACTCAAGTTGGTCAATACTTCTACGGTTACGGTGATGATAACAGCCTGGCTCAAGTTGTGGTTCAAAAACTTAAAGCAGCAGGGCTTAAAATCACGGCAGCAGAAAGTTTAACCGGAGGCCAATTTCAAGCGGCCATTACCTCGGTTCCTGGGTCAAGTGAGGTCTTTGATGGTGGTTTTGTGACCTATGCGCAAGCTGCCAAGGCCAGTCTCTTAGACATTCCTAGCCAAGTTCTAGATCAACATGGCGTGGTCAGTCAGCAATGTGCTCAATGGATGGCCCAGCAAGCTAAGAAGAAGGCGGGGGCAGATATTGGTCTTTCCTTTACCGGGGTAGCTGGGCCTGATAGTCTTGAAGAACAACCAGCCGGGACGGTTTGGATTGGTTTAGCCTTCAAAGACCAAGCCCCTGTTGCCAAAAAGTACCACTTTCCTAAGCAACGTGCCTTTGTTCAAGAAAGGTGTGTCTACACGGGATTATGGCTTGTTCTACAGGCTTTGCTAGCAACTGAAAATTCTTAGGCAAAATACTTGCTTTTCTGTCTGAATTTCCGTATTCTTAAAAGGCGGAAAAAATGATTGTTGACTTAAAAGAACAATAATGAGATTATAGAAATAGCAGTGATTGAGAAAAAGGAGGTCTTTCTAGTGGCTGATGATAGACAAAAGGCATTAGAAAATGCACTTAAACAAATTGAAAAAAGTTTTGGTAAAGGTTCCATTATGAAGATGGGGGACAAGGTTGATACCCAAATTTCTACCGTTTCTAGTGGTTCATTAGCCTTGGACGAAGCTTTAGGAGTAGGTGGCTTTCCACGTGGGCGGATTGTGGAAATTTACGGTCCAGAAAGTTCTGGTAAAACTACGGTGGCGTTACATGCTGTAGCAGAAGTCCAAAAGGCCGGAGGAACGGCGGCTTATATCGATGCGGAAAACGCCTTAGACCCAGCTTACGCAACTGCTTTAGGAGTTAACATTGATGAATTACTCTTATCGCAACCAGATACTGGGGAACAAGGGTTAGAAATTGCTGATGCCTTGGTTTCTTCTGGGGCGATTGATATCGTGGTTGTTGACTCTGTAGCGGCCTTAGTACCAAGAGCAGAAATTGAAGGGGAAATGGGGGATTCCCACGTAGGGCTTCAAGCCCGTTTGATGTCTCAAGCTTTACGGAAACTTTCCGGGACTATCAATAAGACTAAGACCATTGCTTTGTTCATCAACCAGATTCGGGAAAAAGTTGGGATTATGTTTGGTAATCCCGAAACTACACCTGGTGGGCGGGCTTTGAAGTACTACTCCACCATTCGTTTAGATGTGCGCCGTTCTGAACAAATCAAGGATGGTTCTGATGTTATTGGGAACAAGACTAAAATTAAAGTTGTAAAAAACAAGGTCGCTCCTCCTTTCCGGATTGCCGAAGTTGATATCATGTATGGTCAAGGGATTTCTCGAACGGGAGAATTAATTGATATGGCCGTTGAAAAAGATATCATTAACAAGAGCGGTTCTTGGTTCTCTTATGGTGACCAAAGAATCGGTCAAGGTCGGGAAAACGTAAAGCGTTTCTTAGTAGATAACCCTGAAGTGATGAACGAAATTAACTTGAAAGTTCGTCAAGCCTACGGCATTGCCGATGAGGCGGAAGAAGCAGAATTGGCTCGAATTTTAGGAAGCAACGATACCGTACCAACTTCAGCTGAGGACAAAAAAGAAGAATAGAGAGATTTCTAAAAAAGGCATCAGTTTTGATGCCTTTTTTATTGACAGTTTAGGCTTGGAAACCTTAAAATAAGATTGTGTGAATAATCAATTATTAAAATAAATTTAATTAGTGCTGAAAAACATTAATTTAACGACGGAGGTGAAATAGTGGTTGGTACACTATTAATAATCCTTGCCGTCGCTATTGTAACATTGGTATTAGGTTTTGGTTTTGGAATTTGGTATCGCAAAAGTCGTCATGAAGCAGGCCTAGACATTGCGACCCAAACTGCCAAAGGCATTATCGAACAAGCTCAAAAAGATGCGGAAGCAGGTAAAAAAGAACTCTTGCTAGAAGCCAAAGAAGAAAGTCATCGTTACCGCAGCGAAGTTGAAGAAGAACTTCGTCAAAGACGAGCTGAAGTGCAGAGATTGGAAAACCGTTCTACTCAACGGGAAGAAAATCTTGATCGCAAGGACAACTTGTTAGAAAAGCGCGAAAACGTCTTAGAAGGTAAGGAAAGACAATTAGAGGCCCGCACCAAAAAGGTTAAAGCTGCCCAGGAAAAAGCGGATTCCTTAGTACAAGCACGGGAAAGTAAGCTAGAAGAAGTGGCAGCTTTAACACAAGCGGAAGCCAAAGATTTAATCTTAACGCAAACGCGTGAAAAACTTAGTCACGAAATGGCCATGATGATTAAAGACAGCGAAGCCGAAGCCAAGGCTGAAGCTGATAAAGTGGCTAAAAACTTAATTGCTCAAGCCATTCAGCGTTCAGGGGCAGACATGGTTTCTGAAGGAACCGTTTCGGTGGTTAACTTACCCAATGATGAAATGAAGGGACGAATTATCGGTCGTGAAGGTCGGAATATCCGTACCCTGGAAACACTCACGGGGATTGATGTGATCATTGATGATACCCCAGAAGCCGTGGTCTTAAGCGGTTTTGATCCCGTACGGCGGGAGATTGCCAAACGTGCTTTGGAAAGCCTTGTTCAGGATGGTCGGATTCACCCCGCCCGGATTGAGGAAATGGTGGAAAAAGCTACCAAAGAAATGGATACACACATCCGTGAAAAAGGGGAAGAGGCAATCTTTGAGTTAGGACTCCATTCAATGCACCCGGACTTAATCAAAACTGTCGGGCGCTTGAACTACCGGACCAGTTATGGTCAAAACGTCTTGGAACACTCTTTAGAAGTGGCTAAGATTTCCGGAGTCTTAGCGGCTGAATTGGGCGAAGATGTTATGATGGCTAAACGCGCAGGATTATTACACGATATTGGTAAAGCGGTAGATCATGAAGTAGATGGCTCCCACGTGGAAATTGGGGTTGAATTAACCCGTAAGTACAAGGAAAGTAAGGTCGTTATTAACACCATTGCTTCTCACCACGGTGACGTTGAACCTGAATCTTTGATTGCGGTCTTAGTGGCTGCAGCCGATGCGGTATCTGCCGCAAGACCAGGGGCAAGAAGTGAGTCGCTTGAAAACTACATCCACCGTCTTGAAAAACTTGAAGGCATTTCAAATGAATTTGCGGGCGTCGAAAAGAGTTACGCAATTCAGGCAGGACGTGAAGTCAGAGTGATTGTCCAACCAACGGAGGTCAACGACTTAGAAGCAACGGTTCTTGCGCATAATATTAAAAATAAAATTGAAGATGAACTGGATTACCCAGGACATATCAAAATTACCGTTATTCGAGAAACCAGAGCAGTTGAATATGCTAAATAGCCAAAAGCCAAGTCTAACTTGGCTTTTTTGCTAGTTGTCTAGCGGGATTTCGCTTGCCAAATGAGAAAAAAACTAGACAAGTGAGAGCTAAAATAAAAAATAGTAATAATTTGCAAGAAAGGCTTGCAAAATGTCTGTAAATGGAGCAATATAATAGTTAATACTATATTTTGAGGAGTAATTAAGCATGTCTAAACGTGGAATGTTAATTGTCCTTTCTGGTCCTTCCGGTGTGGGTAAGGGAACTGTTAGAAAGGCAATTTTTGAACAAGATAACAATAAATTCGACTATTCTGTCTCCATGACTACCCGGAAGATGCGTCCAGGTGAAGTCGATGGTAAGGACTACTACTTTGTAAGTAAGGAAGAATTCGAACACGAAATCGCCACTGGTGGGATGCTGGAATATGCCCAATACGTAGATAACTACTATGGGACCCCTTTAAAATATGTGAACCAAATGCTCGATGACGGTAAAGATGTCTTCTTGGAAATCGAAGTTAAGGGCGCCATGCAAGTTCGTGAAAAAGTGCCTGATGGTCTCTTTATCTTCTTGACGCCACCAGACTTGATGGAATTGCGGCAACGTTTGGTAAACCGAGGGACAGATGATCTCGACGTCATTAACATGCGTATGCAAACAGCTGTGGAAGAAATTGAAATGATGCAAAACTACGACTATGCCGTGGTTAACGATGAAGTTTCTGAAGCTGCTGAAAAAATTAAAACAATTATCCGGGCGGAACGCTGGCGTGTCAAGCGTTTCTTGCCTGACTACAAAAAACAGTTAGGGGAGTTAAAATAATGATTTTATATCCATCCGTTGATGCTTTATTAGAAAAGGTTGATTCACGTTACTCATTGATTATGTTAGCTTCAAAGCGCGCTCACCAAATCGACGCGGACCAACCAAAGATGCTTGATCACTACAATTCTGTTAAGAGTGTGGGTCAAGCCTTAGAAGAAATCGTCGCTGGCGATTTAAAAATTAAAGAAGATTAATCCCAAAAGGTTCCCATGTGGGGCCTTTTTTCTTTTGGAAGAAAGTTTATCGCAGGGGCAAGAAGACTCCCGAACTTTGTTCGGGTGATGAATTGCCCCATATTTAGACCCGAAAGGGTCTTTTTCCGTTGAATTATTTTAATCTAAACGGTATAATATAAATGAAATTAAAGAAAAGAGGTGAGAAAAAATGGAACAAACTTTAACCGCAAAAGTTAGATTATATCCAAATCATGAACAGACTCAACAGTTTGAAGAAGTAACTAAAGAATATCAACGTTTGTGTAATATTGTTAGTCAGTGGTATTTTGATGAACATTTTCTGCCTGAAAGAAAAAGATTCCAAAGAGAGATGTATCATGATTT
>NZ_AZFH01000158.1:0-254 GCF_001435735.1 Ligilactobacillus equi DSM 15833 = JCM 10991 | reverse complement strand
ACTAAATCAGATAAACCAGGGTTAACAAGCTTACTAAAGTCCCAAGTGATGTTGTAGTTAATTACATCACCAGCAATCACAGTCTTACCATTAGAATCAATACCACCAACGTTTTCAGATTTAGTTGGTGCAGGCTTATCAACTGGATTTTCTACTGAATTTGCACTAGATTCAATATTATTTACATATACACGAGGTACATTGACAATAGTTTTACCGTCTTCAATAGCTGTTGCATAAATATGTGCAGTAGG
>NZ_AZFH01000157.1:0-34824 GCF_001435735.1 Ligilactobacillus equi DSM 15833 = JCM 10991 | reverse complement strand
TAAGTTGAGCCATTGTTTTCATTGATTTTCACCTCCTTTAGTACAGTTATATTATAGCAAAGTATACTTAATTACACAAGGTAAGTGCTGTGGCAGAAAACAAAAAAGGATAAATATCTATATGAATGTCGAACTTAATGATAGCTTGAAAATACAAGCAGTCAAGGAACATTCATCCGTTTCAGAGATATTATCTAAATTGGCTAAAGAATATTTAGAAAAAAACAAAATAGCTCTTACGAGCTATCGAGTGGAGCTTATATCCCCCCACTAAAGTAGGGGGATTTACGCTCCTTTTTCATTAAAAATTATCTAACTACATAATCAAAAGGATATGCGCTTTAGCGCAAAATAAAAAACCCACCTACTAAAATACAGGTGGATTACAATGCAAAGATCGTTAAGTTTTTTGGTTCGCTCTTATAGGAGCTTACCACCTACATACGTAGGGAATAACTAATGTATTTGCTGATTGAACAAATGACTTTGTGAGCTAACCTTATTGTATAACGATTTATCGCAATTGTGCAACGAAATTTTTCAATTTATCGAACTCTGATAAATCTTCTGTTCGTACTTTGTCTTCATTGATAGCTTGTTCAACAATGCTGACTAATTCACTTGCGAATTCGTTGAGTGAATCAGCTTTATTAGTGTCTTCAGTATCAAACATTATATCGAAACGGATTCCTGACTTAGTGTCGGGATGCTCAATGCTTAAGATACAACTAAAAACATTATTCTTAACTGTTGGGATCATAATTGGACTGATATTGCTACCAGATTTTGTACACCAATTTTTAGCAGCGATGTACAAAGTTTTCTTACTTATTGTTTGAATAATAGCCATTGCTGACCAACTCTCTTTCTAAATAGCGTTCTCAAGTCGTTTTTCAAGTTCAGCAAGCTTGCCAGGAGCAAAACCAACAATAACTTCATCACCATTCCCTACAAAGAGTAGGGGAACCGAGCTGAATCCTTGATCTTTTAGTTCTTGACGTGCTTGGGAATCTTGACTAACGTTAATGGTTTTATACTGGAGGTGACAACGGTCTAAGTATTTCTTAGTCATCTTGCATTGAATGCAGTTGTCTTTAGTGTATAATGTTAACTCTGTCATAATAATTCTTCCTTTCTCTATTGTACATTATTTACATTTCTCTATTGTACATTATTTACAGTTTGCTTTTGTTTTTGGGCTTGATATTTTTCAAAACTAATTCTCTCTTCTTCTCTCAAACGACTTACGCAGTTGGCAGATAGGTATAACAAGTAGGGCATGCCGTTACGCTTGCTATCATGTTTCTTGCGATATGAGACAACCTTCTTTACCGTTAAGTAGATAGCGTAAGATAACTCCTCAACACTAAGCTTATGATACTTTTTCTTAACGTTCATGGTCATCATAGGCTCAGAGGATAAGAAGGCATGCTTAATCAAGTTAGCAGCTTTATATACTACAGCATTTTCGTACTTGCTTAAATCCCCGCCGTCATAGTTAATAGGGCTCATCCTAAACAATTGGTCTAAGGCTTGATCCGTTAAACTATCAGAAATAATTTCGGAAATTTCTGGAGTATCGCCTTTAACAACTTGACGATTACCTTGATTGGCAAGGCTTTTATCTTTAGCTTGTTCTACACCTTGTAAGAATTGATCTAAGAACTCAAAAGCAGCTGTTTTTGAAACGGGTGGGATGTCCTTAGTTGCCTTGGTTAAGGTGATAAAATGGTCTTTAAAGAATACTTCAAAAGTACCTAAGTCTTGTCCATCAGCATTAAGGCGTTGTTTAACTACGGTTGTATCGACTAACATAGGATATTTGGCTTGCAACTCGTCAGTAAAAGGAAGTAAGCCGTGCAAACCGCCTGAAACAGACTCTTCTAAATAGAGGAAGGGCAATTTCATTAGATTTTCTACTACTCCTGAATTTAGATCATTTTCAATATCAATAGCAAACACTTTGGTTGCTTTCGCATCTACATGCCACGTACGGTTAATGCCGTATAATTTTGGATTAGAATTTAATTCAGGTAGGGTTAACATATTCCCTGGTGTTTGAGGACTACAGAAGTCTTCTGATTTATGAAAGCTAGTTTGGCCCTTAATAATTGCACTAGCATTTACAGGAATTTTACCAAGCTTACCGTCTTCTTTTTTCTGAATGATTGAAATGGTCCAAGTAGGGAACTGTCCTAAATACTTGATAGTCGGGTTATTGTTAAATTCTTCAATTTGTTTTTTTGTGATTTGCATGAGAAACGCATCCTTTCTAATTAAATCTTTAAACATTTTAGGCAATCATTACCTAATCTAACTACATAGGGAAAAAAATAAGGGATTTATCCCGGCCAAAATTAGTGGAATGGCCCTCTATTTTATCTTCTGAGAAAAATACACACCTCTTTAAAATATTGTTATATCAACTCAGGTTTATCTTCCGATAAAAATACAAAAAGTAAGTATTGAAGTTTTCTGTTTAATTGTAACACGATTATTTTCGTTAAAACTACTATATTTTCCGGTAGAAAAAACAGGTCTAAAATGTTAAAATTATACGTATAATAAACCAAAGTGAAATTAATAAAATGCTTTTAAAATAGGTGTTTTTTCGCAATAGAGGTGGAAAAAATGGCTGAAAAAAAGACGATATTTAAATTAAGCCTAAAGAATGAAGAACAAAAGAATAAAATTCTTTCGTTAGCAAAACAAGAGGGAATTACAGCTTCTGAATATATTTTACGTTGTGTAGCTTTTTACCAACAATCGGAAGCGGAAAATAAAGGATTCAACGCAAATAATAGTAAAGATAATTATATGGTTTATATGCTTAATAAATTGTCTGAGGATCACAGACAACTTCTAGAACTATATCAAACTAATATGGAAATCATGCAAAAAAATAATGAACAATTATGGGGGCTTTTTGGTGGAGATGCCGAAGTTTTACTGAATGGGGATGAAGAATAGTGAGTAATAGTGAGTATCATTTAAACCAAGTATTAGTAAAAAAAGAAGAAGGCTACCGATTCAGAAATGAGCTACCTGAAAATTTTAGTAGATTTTATATAAGTAATGATTTTGTACATGAAACTTATGATTATATGTGCGAAAAGTACAATTTGACTTCAAAAGAATATAGTATAGCTCAAAAGGCAAGTATGTCATTGCGGTATAACATGATTGCTCTAATGGGCCTTCCAGAAGAAGTGCAAGTTGCTATGCTAGATGCTATTATTTCAAGAAATAGGTTTAAGGATGATGAAGAAATATTTTCACTTTTCAAAAAGAAATTAACCTTAGATGAAATAGAATCTGTTTCTGAAAAAGATGAACTTAGTGATAGTTCTTCGTTAGATAAAGTTGAGGAAAAATTGTCACAAGCTAATGCTCAAATCATGGAAAAATTGAATGCTATTGAAAAAAATCAGGAACGGAATTTTAAAAGCAATTTGAAAAATCTAAGTTCTGTTAATCGAAATATTTTAGGAATTATTAGATTTTTAGCGATGAGATTTTCAGACTTATATGATAATGGAAAATCAAAGTCAGAGAACCCTTCCTATCCAGAGAATGCTGATAATACTTTGAAATATGTAAAGCGGATAGATGCTATGGCACAAGATGAAGTATTAAGACGTAAAACATTAAGTAGAACCAAAAAAAGCCAGCAGCAAAGTTAAAAAATAACCGCCCAATTTGGACGGTTATTTTAGTTGTCAGAAATCATGGATATAATCTCTGATTAACGATAATAATGCGAATACTAGTGAACTTGCAACCAGTACCATAACAATAAGAGGAAAGTTAAGTGTGTTAAAGTTTAGAAGATCGTTTAATGTACTCCAAACAACACTTAAACCTACTAATAAAAGCAATTCTCTAATAAAACTTCTCTTACCTGTAGCAGTAAATTTAACTTTTCTGCTAAAGATAATTTTTAATCCTTTGAAGAATTTAACGAAGTGGAACATCCAGAGTAAACTAACAATAGTCATGGATGAGCTGTACTTGAAAAATGTAATTTTATTAACAGCTAATACTTCTGGTAAGACTTCAATGAATACGAAGAAAATACCGGCAATAAATAAAATACTTATTGCACAGGTAATAACAGATGCGAGCTTTAAGCGCAATGGTAAGCTTTGATTTTGTATCTTTGCTTTACTGTTTAAATTGTTTGCTTTTTCCATGTCTTTTTCCTTCTTTCTGTAGCTATGTAGAGAAACTACAAATTCAAGATAATATGGGCTTTAGCCCAATAATAAATAAGGACCTAAGTAAAAAAAACAACCGTATAAGGTTGAATTTTAGAGAACATACGCACTCTATGTTCGGTGTAGTGTTGTAGTTATTTGTAGTTATCATTAATTCAAGAAAGGAGGTATATATATTAATGCGTTTAGTATTTAGTAATACGCATTTTAGTATTTTACAATGTGTATAGATGTGAGTGATAGTGCGCTTCACTATACCTATAAAGAGCCTCGAAACTCAATGTCATGCCATCTTTGATTCATGATATAGGTTATAATGTTGCTTATACCATTGTAGCTTCAATAATACCTCCTAACGTATTGAATTCATCAACTGTCTTTTGATTTAATTCAATAAAGTCAGTGTCTAATTCTCCTGCATTGGGAATTGGACGAGCACTTAACAAAGTTGCTGAGACAATATTGATAGCCATATTCTTGATTTTTTGTTGACTGTCAATAAAGTCTAACTTTTCAATGTTGAATTTTGTATCAAAGACAACTTTATCTAAGTTAGGACTAACGATAATTAGATGTCCTGTTAGTTCATCCTCTTCGTATTCAATTTCTCCTTTCAAGTTGTACTTGCGTAATAAGTCAAGTACATAAAATTCAAATAAATGTTGTGATCCGCTTTTAATCATAGTATTTTTATCCTTTCTGTTTTAAATTTTTGAGGTTGGAATAACTTTTATTAATTCATCTACATAATCTTGAAGATTATCAAAACCATCATATTCAGGTATCTTCAGATTTCCCATAGGATCATAATGTGTTTTACTCATTTCCTTTTCAATTTCTTTTTCTATTTTACTGTTTTGTTTTAAAATTAAATCTTGTTCTTTAAGCTTATCGATAATATCGGACAGGGGTTCTACCGAATAGCGATAACCCATATCCTCTAAATCTTTTAAAGTAATAAAAGAGTCTTTGTCAGTGAAGGTATAAAAGAGTTCATAATTGCATGTTTGATACTTAATTGCAACGCTTTTAGAATATCCTTTGTATGAACAATATTCTAGAAATTTCTTAAGCGTTAGCCAAGAATCAAGATACAGCATAATGTTGTCTTTTAACTCATCTTTGATGTTGACTTTAAAGTTTAAAAACCTGAAAAATTGTTTAATATCATCGTTGGTGATGAAATATTTAGCTTCTTCGAAAAAGATTTCTTTATCAATATCAGTTAATGGTTCTAACTTGTATTGAACGAGAATATTATTAAATGACATTGTCAGTCAATTCCTTTCTATCCTACATAACCAAGAAAATAAGGGCTTTAGCCCTTAAAGCGAAGCTTTTATAAACAAGTTTAAAACTTCAAAATAAAACAACTATCAGAAAATAGTTGTTTAAATGTAATTGTCATCCTATTTATCAATCTGAATGTAAATTCTAAACTTATTTTGAAATAAAATGTACAATACAATTTAAAGTGAAATATAAATTATATTTATAATCTAAATTCTAAGCAGCAACTTGTTCAACGTATTCTTTGACAATCTTATTTGCTTCGTCAGAAGGGCGGGCATTGTTCTTTGCTCTAAATTGTACGATATTATTAGTCTTAGGGTTTACTTCTAAGGCAAATAATGATTTGTTTGGAGCATCAACTGTGCGTACAAAGACAATAACTGTTTGCTCTTTAGCAAATTTGCTACGGTAGCTCTTAAGACAGTTGTTTAACTTAACACCTTCTTCAATCAAGTCTTGAGGTTTGTGTGGAATTGTGAAGACAAAGTTCTTAAATGTTAATTCATATTGTTTAAAGTCATCAACAGCTTTATCAAATTCCAACTTTAAGCTTTGATTTTCTTGGGTTTCTTTATCTAATTCAACTGCTAATTCAGCGTCTTCAGCATTAATTTTAAATTTATCTGGGAAGAGTGTCTTTTTGTTGATGTCCCATTTCAAATACTTAATGTTATCTACATACGATTCAAAGGCTTGAATTGAGACGTTATGCTTAATTAGATAGTTAGACAATCTGCCGGTCTTAATACGAAGTTCCTTAGCAAATTCTTCAATTCTACTACGATTTAAGAAGTAATCAATGCTAGGGTTATTCTTTAGAACTTGCTTGTTAGCTTTTAAGAACTCACGATCAATTGTGAGGTTGTGATAATAATTTAAAGGCCCAGATACTAAGTAATCAGCCATTCTAAAGGCGCCAATCTTTTGACAAAATTCAATTTCCATAGCGTACTTATAACAATTATCTAGGATATTCCGCAGATTATTTTGCTTTAATACTTCTTTGCCAATTTTATTGAAATCAATGTATTTCAAATTACTTTCAGCAAAATCTTCAGGAATAATAATTTTGTTTCTAAACATGTTAGAAATCTTATAAGCTGCAACACCAATCTTAGCGGCTAATGTCTTGCTTGTAAGCACATCACCAATTTGAGAAATAGATGGATTTTCTTTGAGAAACTCAACATTGTCACGAATGAATTTGTCAGTTAGCTTTCCTTTGTTGATGTTGCTGTATTGAGAAGATGAAATTAAAGCTTTCATAGCGTTATAAGCACCTAATTTTGCTAAATGATTAAGCCTGTCATGATACTTAACTATATTTTCGATAATTTCATAATCTCTTGCATAGTATCTAAAGCATTGGTCTTTGATAGCTTCTTCAAATTGGTTGTCAACAAATAAATCAGACAGAAAAGAACGCTTTAATTCTGCTACAAAGTCATTTATGATGTAAGCAGACATGGCACTATCAAAAATAGCCTTTGTTCTAAGACCAGTTTCAACGTGTTTAGACTCGGGGTAAGGCTTGTTTAAGTGTAGGGGCTTTTGTCCTTTTTCTAACACAATAAGGTTGCGTAATTCATGTGTGAACTTTTCTTTTCCGTTTGGAGTTGTTTGAATAACATCCCATTCTTGTAACTCAATACGCTTCTTAGTGCCTTTGACGTAAATGAATGAGTCTTGATTTACTTTTCTAAACGTCGTGTTTTTAGTTAAGCGAATATTGTTAATTAAGCGTTTAGATACTTTACGGGTTGAAGAAACAATCTTTTGTTCTTTGTTTTGCCAAATATAAACGGGAAATTCGCTGTGAGCTTCTTTCCAGAATGCTTTGGTAGGTTTTAAACGATTGTTCCAAATCTTTATTAATTTTTGTTTTGTCATGTTTTTTCCTTCTTTCTTACGATTAATAACTACATAGAAAAAAACATAAGGGCTTTAGCCCCAAAAAATACCCCCAACTAAATCAAGTTGGAGGTATAGTTAATCATCATTGACATAACGATTTAGCAATTTGTTGAATTGCTGAGTTTACGAGCATTTGATCGTAACTAAAGGATTCAGCATTATTGATATTAGCATTTAGTTGAACTTCGCCTTTTTTAACATCAGAGGAAACTAATAAATCAGTATCTTCGTAATTGAACAATTCTCCGATAAAAGCGGAAAAGTTATCAAATACGATAGTATCTACTGGCAAGAAGTCCTCTGAGTTCTTTAAAGCTTCGTTATTACTGTTAGAAGTAATTTTCTGCATTACTTGGTTAACGTCTCTTTGATTTTTATAGACATAGAGCAGAATTTTCTTTTTTTGAATAACAAAGAAGAAGGGGTAAAACATCGCTTCTTTTTGCATTCTAAATTGTTGGCTTATTTTGTCGCAAAAGGGCATTAAATCGTCTCCTATCCATAAAATGCATAGGAATGACATCCCATATTTTCTTTGTAATTGAAGTTTTCTGGGATGAATTTTCCTACTTTCTTTTTGATTTCATTGATTGCTTCGTCTAAGCTTCCATAGGCTGGCCCACTGGTTAGGTCGGGTTGTTTATCAAGACCTAAGATTAAGATATGTTCTGAGTAGATGTCTAAATCAGGTGAGACAGCATCTTCATTAGGGTGAAGAATTGCATAGGTCATAATTCCAGATAATTCGGCATCCAGAATATCTTCTATGGTATCGTCTTTGGCGTGGTTTTTGCTTAGTTCTGAAGCAAATTTATCAAAATCTTCTCCTTGAATGACGATGCCCCATAAGGACGATGGGTAATAAAAGGACGATGGGGAATAATTCATGCTCATGTTATTTTACCTCCTTAAAATTTTCTTCGATCATGAGTTTAGCTTTAATAACGTGATCGCATGGTGTGTAGTATGCTTTTGCTAATTCTTTTGAAGTTTTAAATTCTGATTTTTCAACGTAGCTGCTATTGACTACTGAGTTAGTTTCTAAGTTAAGCAATGCATAATTACCGTTATAAAGCTGGATTACGTAGAAATAACTTTCTTCAGAAGAAATAATGTTACCTAATTGGTAAATTTCTTCTGGTTTAGCTGCTATTGCATTGAATTTTTCAATTTCCATAATTAATTTTTCTCCTTAGTTTTTAGTTCTTATATTCCACATGTACTGTAGGTAGAATAAAGAATTCTTGTGGGCCTAAGTCGAATGCTGAATACTTGTTTAAGCGACTTAAGTCAGTAATAGTGGTCATGTACGATAAACTATCAGAAAAGACATAGATGAATTTATCGTTGTCAATTTGTTGAAGATTGCGTAAGTCATTAAAGAATGCAGGCTCTTCTTTAGGTAACTCATTGTTTGTAGCAATGTATTTGCTTAGATATACCTTCTTGTACATTTCGTAATCACGATAATCAAAGCCGTAACGTGTAAAGAACTTATTACGCTTTTTAAGTGTGTCGTTAATGATTTGTTGTTTTAACAGTAACAGTTCTTTGGCAGGCTTCTTTTCTGCTTTAATTAAGCCTCCTTTAGCAAAGCTGATGTTGTAAGCAGGGCGAAGATACGTTAATGCCATCTTATTCACTAACTGGGAGTTGTTTGGACTTTCTTTAGCAAGGAAGTATCCAGTATCATATCCGTTAACAGCACTAACGGCATTTTCGATAAAACGTAACGCTGCACTTTTTGGGATGCTTGCTGCTTTTTGCATTTTTTCGTTTTGTTTCTGTGCTTGTTTGTAATCGTTAAAAGCGATTAATGATAGGTATCCCATTTAAAAGTTCTTCCTTTCTATATTGTCATTAAGTTGTTGATAGTGTTAAGAAATTTCTCTTGTTCTTCAGGGGTAATACGCATGTCTTGATAAATTTTATTTGCAATATCTTGGATTTCATTTAAACTCGTAAAATCAACGTCCTCTGCAAAGTTTAACCCTTTATCTTTCGATTTGTTTTCTAAGAAGATACGGGCTGCATTGTAATGTTGAAGTTCGAGGTTAAGTCCTCCTTTGTCTCTAATAGCTGTTTTCATAATTAATTTTTCCTTCTTTCTAATTTTCTATACGAAATCAAATAAACTGATTTCTTCTGTTTCTTGTTTCTTTTGTTCTTTCTTTTGATTTTTGCTATTTTCCTTAGCTTTCTTGATGATGCTATCGGCTGTTGGCATAGCATTATCACTGTCATTTGATGTTCCAGTATTTGTTGTTGTAGGTCTAAACACTTCAGTTTCTTTCTCTTGAGGGGCAAAGAAAACATAGTATCTACGTACTAACTGAAATACTGCTTCATCAGGGATATCAAACCCGATACCTTGATTTACTTTTACAACTCCCGGTACGGTTACTTTGGAATCGTAAAGCTTTTTTGCTAACTCCTTAAAGTTAGAAGTTACGTAGTTCATAGCACCAAGGATAGTTGCTTGTTTTTCCCATTTAACGATAGCTTTCATAAGAGTGTTATCATTGGTTTTCTCGCATAGCCAGTTATGAATACGATGTAAATTGAAAGTTGCGTATTTCCACATCTCGTCAGGGATGTTAGGGTCTTTTTCAATGTCTTTACTCATCTCATCGTTCATAATCTTAAGTGCTTTATCAACTGTTTGTTTTTCTTGTGCCTTTTTTTCTTCTAAAGTAATCATTTAATTCACTTCTTTCTTTGAGTAGGGGATTATGAGAATGTTAGTTCTTCTTCGTCAAAGACTGTAATTTCTTTGTAGCCAAACATTGTTTCCCAGTACTCAATATCGTCGTCAATTGGTTGTGTGTTAGTTAGTTGTGAAACGTAACCATCACTTAAATAAGATTTTGCTGATTCGTATGTGGTACCTAAATCGTAAACTTCTTCGGTTGTTACGCAGTAGATGTTATCAATATGAATTCCTTCTTCAACATCATCTAGATACACAGTTGGTACAGCTCCTTCAGCGCTTAAGTGAAGTAATTCTCTACCACTAACTAAGGCTCCTTCTTCAGCTGAATCGCTTAATCTTTCTTTTAAAGTTTGGTGTTTAATTTCCAAAGATTTGTCTTCAAAATTGAATACAGCTAAAGTAACAGGTTCTTCGTTTAATTTGTTAATAATTTCTTGTGTTGTCATAGTAATTCTTCCTTTCTAGATTAAATAAATTTTTAACTACATCGTAAAAAAAATAAAGGCTTTAGCCTTAAAATATTAAATTAGCATAATGTAGCAAAGCAAACCAAAAAACAAACAAAACCAGTAACTAAGGGTGTTTTTTGCTTATAACATTTGGTTTACTTTACTGTATATATGTATTATTCTATGCTAAATTACGTAAAAAAAACAACTAAATATCTAGTTGTTTTGTGTTTTTAGCGACCAATCTTTTCGAGTTCTTGGCTCAAAATATTGGCTTGTTGTTCAGTGCTTAAAGTAGTGTAATCAACACCTTGTCCTCTAAGGATATTATTAACTTGCTCTAAAACTTTATTTTGTAACTGATCTGATGGAACTTGTAATTCAGTGGATTTACGTTGAAGAACGTTGTTATAGTTCTGAATTGCTAGTTGTTCTTGACTAGTATATTGCTTTTGTTGAGACTTTGAAGCCTGAACAGGTTGCGGTGTTTGTTGTTGAGGATTAACATTATTTTGCTTTTGTACTGGAGTATTTTGTTGTGTATTGTATTGGACATTTTGAGGTTGTTGAACAGATGTGTTAGGGGTATAATTTTGAGTTCTTTGTGTGTTTTGTTGGACTGGTTGATTATATCCCATTTGTTGTGCATTTCTTGCGTAATTATTGTTATTTTGGTAGTAAGTATTACGGCTATTTTGTTGATTATTGTTGTAATAATTGTTTTTCTTGTACTGGCGGTTATTGTTGTAATATCCGTTACCATATTGGTTACCGTTATTGTTACTTACATTTCCGTCCAAATCATCATCAGCAACAATATTAAATACAGCAGAAATAGCATATCTCTTACAGTAGGTAAGAATACCACCTTCGTTTTGGACTTGAGATGCTCGTGTATTGCGATTGTTTCCGTTACGTGAAATGTAGTAGGGTGGGAATACAATCCATTGTCCACTTTCAGGATGATCCAAGCGTACTGCAATGCCAATATACTCTGAATTACTAATTGGAATAGGCGTAATAACAATACCGTGTTTAGATGCTACAGGCATTAAAGCTTTGTTAATCGCGTCTAATGATACATATTGGCTGTGTGTTTGTGGGTTTGTTTTGTCTTTAGTAATACTTGGTAATTCAGCTTGTACTTTTAACTTACAAATCATTAATTGTTTAATATCTGGAGTTTGTCTAACACCAAATGCTCCAAGGCTAGGCGCAAGTTCAGAACTATGTTGTTCAGAAACGTGATTTATCATATTTTGTGTATTTGACAACGAATTTTGGGGGTATTTTTCTTCCATTGTGTACCAAACCTTTCTGTATAAAAATCATGAAATTATATATATATTTTTGTTTTATTTTTAGGAATTATGTGCTAAAATAAAAACGTGAACAAAAATCGTAATAAAAACGAAAAAAATAAATGGTTTTTTATAGGGGAAAAATCGAAAGAAGGCCAAAAAATATGCAAAACTTATCTAACGAACAATGTGAAGTATTGGGAAAAGAAGTTCTTAGAGCTTTAAATTTAAATCCAAAAATTGCAGAATTAGCACTTGATAATAAGGAACTTTCCGATTTTTATTGGAATCAAGTTGAAAATAATTTGAATTCTTCTGGATTTTGGGATTGCTTAAAGATTGCTAAGGAAGCTGTTACTGTATAGTAATAATATTTGCACATTGTAGGAGCGGATTTGTGCCTTTCTTCGCGTTTGAACTACGATGTTAAGTCATATCAAGTCATAAGAACTTCTGTCTAAGTCGTCCTTATGTTAAGGTTATTTAACCTAACTTAATCTAATTTAATTTAATTCTTTTTTATCACTTATTGCGTTTACACGTGCGTAATAAAAAAGGATGTACGGTCAATGCTGTACATCCTTTTTTGCGTTGTTAAGCCAATCGAATAGGTGTGATGATTTGAATATAGTTATCGTCTTCAGGGTTTACTACTCTGAAAGGACGAAGTGAGTTGTTAAAACTTAAGATAACGTTATCTGATGTAATTTGAGATACAGTTTGGATGATATAGTGAGGGTTCATACCAATCTTAAGTTCTTTTACCGTACTTGATACTGGTTCAAAACTAAGTTCTTCGTGCATATCACCAGTTGACGGACTGTTACTTGAAACTGTTAATTTATCATCTTTGATTTCTAAAAGTGAAACTAGAGATTTAGCAGTTTTCGCAATAATAGTAGCACGTCCGAAAGTGTCTAACACATCTTTACGCTTTAATTTAATTGTACAATCATCACTGATAGGTGGGATGATTCTACTTGTGTCAGGGTAGTTACCTTCTATAAGCCGAAGTAAGATTCTGTTTTGGCCCAAGTTAAAGGTAATTTGACCTTGATTAGGGGTAAACTGAATTTCAACTTCATTATTTTCTTCTAAGATTGAACTGATTTTAGTTAAAGGCTTTGCAGGTATGATAGCATCCCATTCAATGCCATCAGTATTAATATCAGTAGTAACTTTCGCCATAACGTGAGTATCAGTAGCTTCTACCGATAGTACATTTTCTTCTTGATCGCCATTTGTAACTTGACTGGTTGAGAAGTGTAAACCTGTTAACGTTGGTCTACTTTCTTGTGTACTAGCAGCGTGGCTAACTTTCTTAATTACAGTGGCAAAGTCATCAGTTGCAAAGGTTAATGATTTATCATCAGCGTTTGTTTCTGGAATGGTAGGGAACATGTCAGCACTTAAAACACTGATTTTGAACTTACTTTTACCAGACTTAATATGTGCTTCGGTATCAGATTTTGTTTGCACAGTAATCGTTTTACCTGATAACTTGTTAATAATGTTACTTGATAATCTAAAAGGCATAAGAATGCTACCGGGTTCATTAACAAACACTTTATCTCCAGTTAAAACAGTTTTAACTAAGGTGAGGTCAATATCTGAAGTTGTGAAGATAATGTTTTCTTCGGTGGCAACAATTTTTACTGATTCTAAGGTACTAATTGTTGGCTTACTACCGATTGCAATGCCCATGTCTTTCATGAGCTTCTTAAATGTTTTTGTTTCGATTTTAATTTCCATAGCTATTTATCCTTTCTGTTTTTTCTGAATTTTTAAACTACATAATCGAGAAAATAAGGGCTTTAGCCCTAAAAATACCACTTAGGTAGTGGCATATTAAGTTAATAGCGTTTAACAAATTCTTCGTAACTTATTGCAAATTCTTCGTTGAATGGGCCAACTTTGGTAATTCCCGGAGTAAAGATGTTAAGATCAGGGCGAATGCGATAAAGGTCGTTAACGCATGCTTCTGGGACGATAACGTAAGCTGACTTAGGTAAGTCTAAAATGTATTTACACCGTTTATCTAATTGAGGCTGTAATATAGCAACTGGTACTGAGCCATTGCTGATTGAGCCGATAATGTTTTTGGAATAATTAAAGCTAATGATTGGTCCATCAGGCTCGTATTGAGTGATGAGCTTGTCTTCTTTGTCTGTGATGACGATTATTTCTCCGGTTAGATTGTATATTTCTTTTTCCATGGTTATTGATTCTCGCTTTCCGTAATATTTTCATCTGTTATCCATTTTGGATATTTATTAAAATCTATATAGATAATGTCTTGTAATTTAGATTTATTATCTATCGAAACATTCCTTTTAGGTTTAGAAGGGCTAACTACTCGTTTTTTATTTTTTCCCATATTAACCTACTCTTTGAATGTAGCAATTAAATATATCACGATCATCTATTAAAGTGGAGCTACTGTCTAATGGTGATAAATCCTTGCGTGCATTTCTCCAAGGTTTTTCTTGATGTGTCATGCTTTCTAATTGATCAGCTGAATAATTTCCGTATACTTCCCAAACTTGTTCAAGTATATCCTGAATATCCTCAACAAACTCAGGTTGTTCCTTAGGTTCTTCTATATTCTCGAAACCGTAACTAGCATACTCCGCATGTAGATCACGAAGAACTGGGCCGTGAACCCATGCTTCAAATTTTGCGTCATCAAATAATCTTATATTCAACTCTTCGCTCGAATCGTTTAATAATGTTAAAACCCATGCATAGGCATAATAAACTAATTTCTGTAACTTCTTAGGCGAAATTTTACCTTTTCCTTCAACTAAAAACCAATCAGCTACATCATTATAAGAATACTTAACCATTGATTTCACCCCTCTTCCATTTGTAAATAATGTGGTTATCTAATAACCAATTACATGTATTTTGAGCTTCTGGAGTGGTCTTTTTGCCTGATATTTGCCTGTCGGGCCAAACAAAAATACCACCATAGTGCAAGAAGGCATAGTCCCATGTATCAAACCAATATTCTTTGGGCATATTTTCCATATAGTCAGCATAAGTGATATTGTCTCGGTTACAGATGAGAAATACCATAACATTTTCGTGACTTCCACGTAATGGTTGAATAAGCCCGTCTTCGCGAATAACGAATTCTAAGTGAGTAGTGGGACTAAGTTTTTCTTTTAGCTGTTCTTTGGTAATTGGTTTAGGCATATTGGCCCGCATAAATTCGTATGATCGGTAAATATCTGTCATGTCGTCCATTTTGAAGCCTCCTAAAAAGAAATTTTTGCTAACGTAAGATACTTGTCGTCACAGTAGCTAAAAGCAGCGATTTGTAAAATACGGTCAACTTCGTCTGAAGGTATATTTTTCTCAATAATATAGTTAGGGTTGTGTTGCTTTAAATACTTTTGTTGAAGTTTTAGTGCTGTTTGACGAGCTTCTTTTGAATTACTAGCTTGGGAGACTACTTTGCGGGTAATGGTGTTATATACATAAAACATATTAAAAAACATCCTTTCTTTTTTGGTCGCGTAAGGGTGTGAGGAAACTCAGTAATTTATTACCGAGATGAAAATAGCATCACTAAATCAAACTATTATTTAGTCTTTGTCTTCGGATGCTAACAAGGTAATAATGGCTGTCTTGTAGCCATTTTCGTCAATGTGTACTTCTGCTTTTGGCAGAGAATCTTTGTTATTTCCGGGTATTACATAGCGATAAGTAACATTTTTAGCCTCAACATCAATCCATTTATTACCGCAATGAAAAGAATAGGTAGTTGGGATGGTATTGATTTTCAACATGTGGTATTTGATGTCTTCAAAGTGCTTATCATATTCAGTAGCAACTAGCGTTTTGACTTTCTTTGTGCTGACTGATTTAGCGTGGATTGTATTTTCTTGCCGAGGGGATGACCCGTTAGGCAAATTATCTCTATTTTTAACGGGTGCTAGAGTGGCTATGGTTATCATGGCAATAGAAAAGCCAATTATAGCGACGACAAAAAATGTCCAAAATAAGTTTTCTTTTTGCTTTGGGTTTAATTTTATTTTTTTCATTTGTATTTTTCCCTTTCTGCGTCGATAGGTGTAACTACATAATAAGAAAAATAGGGGCTTTAGCCCTAAAATAAAACCACCGAAATAAGGTGGTTTTATTTTAGAACAAGCTAAGTTGTTCAGGTTCGGTTACGACAGTCTTCTTGATAGTAATTGAAACTGAAGCAGTTTTTTCGTCTTCTTGTGGGATAAGGTCAAACAAGTTTAATTGTTCAGAAATTTCAATATTAGACTTATCGTCCAGTTTTGTACGAGAAGTTGTCTTAGCTGTGGCATTTACAGATGTCTGTGTAATTTTCTTCTTATTTTCAGTACGAGTAGTAGTGGTTGTTACTACTTTGATTGTACTTTCTTCAGGTTCAGGCTTAACTTGCATGTCAACGTCAAACTTAACAGCGTCGAAGTCGTGGTAGTTGACAGTAGTTTGGTAACGTGACTTTTCTTCTAAGTTATCTTGCTTTTCAAGGACTACTGCATCATTAGTTAAGTCAAAGTTAGGGTGACTAGCTAAGAAATCATCATCAAATTCAGTTAACTTTTCGTTGATTTCTGCGATGTTAATTTTCTCGTCGCTAGAAACATATGGAGAAAGTAAGAATTGCTTTTGACGGAGGTATTCTAAAGCTTCGTCCTTGTCGAAACCATTGGTATCGAAGCCAATTTCAATAACTTTCTCGTGTGTCTTGATAGATTGTTGCTTTTCTTTGAGTGGACGTTCTAAGCGGTTAATCTTATTGATAATACGTTGAATAGACCCAATTTGGTTATGTGGTGCTAATTCTACTTGTACGGTGTAGGTAAAGTTACGTACTAAGTAAACATTCTTGATTAAGAATGCCTTACCAATTTGAGTTGATGGACGTTTGTCATCAATTTTAATCTTGAAATCGTGGTAATTACCAACTTCAATCAAGCCCTTTTCATCAACATTAAAACGGTTTCCAATGTAAAGTGAGTTTAAGATACGGTGTAATGCCATACCTGCATTAGCGCGCTTGTCATAAGTTTGACCGTCAATAGTCATTTCGAAGTCTTGATTTTGAAGGTTACTGTCAGTTACATAGGCTAAATCAGCTTCAATATCCTTCAAGTTTGCTTGAAGCTTAGGTAAAAGTTGATTTGCTATTTCAACATTGCGACGCTTAGCGTCTTGACTACGTTCCCAGTTACGCTTTTGTTGAGATAACAAGTCAATACGGTTGTTCAATTCAATACTAGTCTTTAAGAATGGGTTAGAAGTAGCAATCGCTTTAAAGTCAGAGGAGGTCATGACTTCATCATCAATATCAGACATAGAGCGAATAGGGCTCTTGTTTGTCATAATTTGTGTGATGTACTTTAACTTGTTTTCTTGAATTTGCCATAAGTAGTTATCAAAGGAGCCTTTTGTGATGTAGTAGTAAGTTACTACGCCTTTGAACATGTTACCTTGACGAATTAAGCGACCGTTGCGTTGAATGATATCAGATGGCTTCCAAGGCACGTCAAGGTGGTGTACGGCTTTCATACGTTGTTGTACGTTAAGCCCTGTACCACCTTTTTCAGTAGAAGCAATCAAAATCCGCACTTGACCTGCATTCATCTTCCGAGATAATACTGTCTTAGCGTTTTCGTCTTTGGCATCGTGCATAAAAGCAATTTCGTTTTCAGGAATACCTGCGGCTACTAAACGATCCTTTAAGTCTTGGTAAACAGAAAAGGTATCTGTCTTTTTTGGAGTACCTTGGTCTGAGAAAATCATTTGTGTGCCCTTGTGGTCGTCTGTACGCTTGTAAACGTCCATAACATTACTAATTACCTGCGAGAGCTTTTTAGAGTCCTTAGAACTTGATTCTGGGTCTAATAAGCGCATGTCTAAAGTTAGCTTACGTGCTTCACCAGTAATCTTTAACATATTGTCTTCGGTAGGGTCCACATCTTCTGTGTGCAATTTTTCTGAACGTTCAACTAATTCTGCTAATTTAAGCTTTTGTTGTTCTGTTAAATCGCTTGTGATAACTACCTTTTGTGAATCAGGAATATCTAAATCTAAAGAATCAGATGTCATGATATCAGTAGATGTCTTGTATAAGGACATTAATTCTGGTAAGTTTACAAACTTAGAAAAACGCTTGGTTGATACATACTTGCTACCAGTAGGGTTTAATTCTAAAGAACTTTCAATTAAACCGAATGCACCGACCCAATCGTCAAAGTTGCCTACTCCGTATTTAGCTAATACATCTGGTTGGATGTAGTTCATCATAATGTACATTTCGGAAATACTGTTGGATACTGGAGTACCTGTTGCAAATACTACATTACGATTATTAAACTTTTCGTGCAAGTAGTTAATCTTAGCTTGCATATCTAAGTTCTTCTTAGCTGTTACAGAGTTAATACCTTTGATTTGACCCAAGTTACTAATAGGTGCAACGTTCTTGTAGCCATGTGCTTCATCGACAAACAAGAAATCAACACCTAAGTTTTCAAAAGTGATAAAGGAATCACGCTTAATCTTGCCAAGGGCATCTAAGCGCTCCTTAAGCTTATTCTTACGGCGTTCTAGCTCTTTAACTGTCAAGTACTTATCGTCTTTTTCAGCAGACGCGATAACGCTTAATAATTCATTATATTGGCGTTGTATGAATTTTTCTTCAGTTTCTTTTGAAACGGGAATCATTTCAAATTGTGATTGACCGATAACGATACCATCGTAATCTGAAGTCATAATGCGTGAAACGAAGAGCTTACGGTGTGACTTTTCAAAGTCTTTCTTAGTTGTTACAAGTACTTTCTTATTTGGGAAAAACTTCAAGATTTCTTGTCCAAATTGGGCAGTTAAGTTTGATGGTACGACAAACATTGGTTTCTTAACTAATCCTAGGTCTTTAAGCTTGAAAGCAGCTGCTACCATGGTTAAGGTCTTACCTGCACCTACTTCATGAGCAAGAAGGGCACGTTTGTCTTCTAAGATACGTTGAACAGCATTCTTTTGGTAGCCACGCAAGTTGAATTGCTTTGCTAAACCATTAAATTCTAAGTGTGAACCGTCATATTCTTTTAACTTAATGCGGTTAAATTCTTGATTGTAGGTTGTTTCAATCAATTGTGACACTTCGGGGCGACTTACGACAAATTCTTTAAACAAGTTTTCAAGACGTTTTTCTACTTGGCGTAGGTTAGCAGTCGCTACAGGGTCGGTAACACGTTTCTTTCCTGATTCGTCATTTTCGTCAATCTTAGTAATCGTTGGTAATTCATTGCGCATTAAGTAGGTCATGATATCAGAGCCACGACTGTACTTTTTACTATCTTCAAGCCCTAAAGCTAAGTTTACACGAGCCCAACCATAGTCCATGTAATATCTTTGGAATTGACTGTTGATAATAATGTGCTTAGGACTCTTTTCAAAGACATCATTGTATTCTGGACTGTCAAGCTTTGGGATGTTATCGTCAAACACAAAATCATCTACAGAATTAAATTCGTGATCGCTAAAGGTTGCGGCTGCAAACATCGCAAATACATTGTCAGGAATCCATGAAGAACCTAACTTGTAGGAAATATCTGCTAAGGAAATTGTCTTTGGCTTAACATCTTCTAATTCCTTTAAGTATAAGGACCAGTTAGCTGCAGTATCTCCTTCTTCCTCAAGTTCTTTAACTAAGTCAATCTTAGTAAGAATATCACCTGATAAAGCATCATTTCGTTGTACATATTCTACATTTCTGAACATTGCGTAAGCTTCGATGTCAAGCATGATGTTATTGCCTAATTCTTCAATTAAGCTTTCTTTAGTTGAGTTAGGGTAGATAGAAGTCATTACACTAAAATCTACACCTTTACCTAACGATAAACTGAAATTCAAAGCGTCGATTGCATTATTAACTGTTGTTGGCTTTGAAAGAGGGCGGATAGTTGGTTCAAAGAATGCTTGTGCTTTTTTGTAATCAACTTGCTTACTGTTTTCTTTAGGTGGTAGTTCATCTTCTAAGGATGCGATTAATGGGTATGAATCATCTGATTCAAATAAGCGTGCATTAACCTTATCGTTCAAGTAACCAAATTTCAAAAGAAATTCATCATAACAAGTGTTTAACTTGACTAACAAGTTATCAAAAGCTTGGACATCATAGTTTTCTTTTTGTTGTAAATCAATGATCTTACGGTAGGCTTCTTTGATACCAATCATCCCAATAATACGTTCTTTTTCGTTTTGAGATAATGGCTTGTTGTAGAAGTATGTTTGCTTGAATTGTCCCTTGTGTTTACCGGTGGTTACCGCCTTAGAATTACGGTAAATAGAGGTAATAGCGCTAGGATTTTTCTTAGTGATTTCCTTGAACTCTTTGACAATAGCGGAGGTTTCTGAACGGTCAAAGCCCAAGAAGTTTCCGTCTTTATCTTCAAAGAAGACAAGGGATGCTGTCTTAGCACTTTCTTTAATACCGTTGTAATCACGGTAATAAATCTTACCTGTTTTACGATCAAAACCGTAAGAGTACATGGCTAAGTTGACAATGTTATCAGGTAAGCCGTCATTAGCTGCTTCAACTGTTTCAAGAGCTGCTAAGTTTTGGTGGTTAGGAACATTGTTATTTTCAAGTTCTTTGAAATTGTCAAAACTGTCTTTAATAGCTTGTTGAAGATTTTGCTCTTCAGGTGCTTTAACAGATAAGCGACCACCCATAAAATGCTTTACTTCGTAATCACCTAGAACATTTTCTAAGTTGTAAACAAAGTAAGGGTTTGCTTTGACGTTTTCTTGTACTTCAATAGGTTTGTTCCAAATTAATTGTGTATTACTCATGATTATATCTTTCCTCCTTGTATATTTTCTTATCTTGAATAAAACTACATAAGCAAAAAAATAGGGGCTTTAGCCCGTAAAAAAACCACCTAAAATAGGTGGCTTAAAATTGTAATTTCTTCTAATTTTCTTTGTTCTTTGGACCAAATAGTTCTTCGTCAGTTGCAGTATGTTCACCAGCATATAAGAAATATGCGATGATGAATGGCACGATGATTAAGAGTTTTGGTACTATGATGAAGAGAATAGTGGTTGCAACGGTAATGACTGTCAAGAAAATAGTTGATAAGGTGTAAAAAAGGTTACTTTTGCTATCTGTGTATTTTTTGCTCATGTTGATTTACTTCTTTCATTCTTGGATATGTGTAATCTTTTCTTACCACCAAGCAATAATTGCTGTGGAACCTTCTTTCCAATTATGGATAAATGATTCGTCTAAACCGCCGGATTCAACCATTTCCATTACACGGTCTTTGTCGGTTGAATAGCAACAGTTTTCTGGCAGGAGTTCCCAACCGTAGTCATTTAGACCTTTGCGTTGGTAGTCTACTTCTTCAGTTTGGTAGACATAACAATCAACGGGAACTTCTTTGGTTAGTGATTTTTTATCATTGCCGGTCAATTCGATTTTAACTTCAACGTCGGTGGTGAAATCTTTGATAACAAAGCGGCTGAGCCAAGATTCGTAGGCGCTACCTACAATAACGAGATTTGAATCTTTGAAGGTTTTATCCTTATATTCCGGTAATTTTTTGAAGTATGTGTCAAAAATTTTTTTGAAATCAAATTTTTCTTCCATGACTTTAATCTCGTGAGTATAATCTTCTAACAAGTCTTCTGGAAGAGTATTTTCACGTTCTTGATCTGCGACTGTAACGTAGCTCAAGTCTTTTTCGAATAGTTCAGCTTGGTGGAAAACTTTACTTTCGTCTAGTTCAAATTTTTTAAAACGTTTTAGGTAGATATCTAATCCCATGGTTATTACCTCTCTTTATTTTTTAGTCGGTTAAGTCTACGCCGTTATCCACAGCAAACTTTACTGCAATTCTTTCGCAATTTTCACGTTCATCAAGTGGAGTGTATGCGAGTTGCATTGCTATTTCAAACAAGTCTTTAGTGTCAAGCAAAGTTTCAAAATCGTCGGTTGTGATGTCTTCGGAATATTTTTTCGAAATCGAAACTATCGGAACAGTCGTCTTTTTGCTGATAACAGTAATTTCGTCTTTGCTTTCTCTAAAGCCTAAATTCAAGGCTTTAACAGCTTTTTTAAAGTCGTTATATTTCATTGTTTTTCTCACTTTCTTAAAGTAATAAGTGTATTCATGATTTTTTAGGATTCAATAGCTTCTTCAAATTCTTGGTCGCTTAGTGTGTAGAGACAATTGTAGCAAGTCCATTTGCACTTATCTTGGTCGAAAAGATAGGCATACTCGACGTCTAGAAATCTGTCTAAGTTAGTATCTACAGCTGGTCTAAGTGCGGGTGACCAATCTTCGTGTCTATCGCGATGATATGCAATAGTTGTGTTTTCTTCGGGATGCTCAAAGGAATGAGAATCAGTTGTAGGTTCAAGATTTTCGCCTAATGAGCTAATATCACCTAAAGCGATTAACTGCCAAACTTTGGATGGTTCGGTGTACTTTTCAGTTAGAATTTTACCAACTGAGGCAGGGTAGCCGTCCCAGTGGCAGCGAATCCATACTATAGTTGAGCTATTTTGCTTTGCAATAATTCCAATGTTTGCGTTTGTTGACATTTTTTTTCCTCTTTTCTTTGGTTGTCTTAATTTATTACTACAAAGCCAAAAAAATAAGGGCTTTAGCCCTAAAATAAAAACCACCTAAATATCGGTGGTTAAATAACTGAATTATCTATTATTCATTGGGACCAGAGAAAATTTTCTCAAAGTCAGGGTCATTCACTGGCTTGTCTTCGCCAATAGTTACGTACACTTGGACTGACTCTAGCATTTCTGATACTTCTTTAAAGTCTAGCTTGTTATCATGTAACTTTTCTAAGATTTCTTGGTAATGCTTTTCTTCGCTATCAGATAAGCTTTCATCGCTCAATCGTTCTGCGTACTGAATTGCAAGCAAAATAAGGTCATCTCGGTCCATGTGAGTTGATAAGCTATTGTATGCGTCATTCACTTCAAAAACGTTTCCTGTTGTTTCTAAATTTTCCGTGTTACTTTTCTCTTTCTTTGCTAAAATCTCGTAAACAGGGTAGGTTTTAAAGCCTGATTCGCCTCGCCTGCCTGTGTTTTGAATATACTCATGCTCAACAAGATATTCAAGCATGTCTGATGAAATGCAGTCTTCGTCTAAGAAAAATTCTTTTTCGCTATCTAACAGTAATTGGTCTGGTAGGTTAACGGAAACGACTTCTTCAGACGGATAACTTCCTTCTTCACCGGCGAATACGGTATATTCTAACATTACCGCATTTCGTTTTTCTCCGAAAATGGAGTCTTCTTGGTAGGTATCAAACACAATGCTTTGGGGCATTGTGGCATAACCAGCTCGAAAATCCATAAGTTGTACTTTAGCGTTGTCATTAAAATCAATTTTCATCATAATTTTTTCCTTTCTCTTGAAAAACAAAATACTTAATAAATTCCTACATAGGCAAAAAAATAAGGGCGACAGCCCTAAATAAAAAACCACCAAAATAGGCGGTTAAAAAACAAAAAAGTCTTGTAATAAGCCGGAATTCTAAACTTATTACAAGACTTTCCTTTTAGGTTTTGAAATGTCCAAAATTCTCAAGTATGAGAATAACCTAATCCACTGTTTTATCGTATCACGTACGAAGAAAAATAGCAAAAACAATGTAGCGTTAGCTAAAAGAAAAAATACCAAAAAGCCCAGTAATAAGCCGGAATTCGTTGCTTATTACTGGGCTCTTTGTATAATAAACGTAGCACTTGTGATAGAAGTGCAATAACAACGAGAGTAGCACTCTCTTATGGAGAAGTTTTTGTCGCGGGGTGTTGTTATTGTGCAATTACGGTGCATTTTGTGGAACACCCCCAACTTCTTTTCTGTGCGAATAACTTTGTCCACACTTATTCCTCTAACCTTACAGTTAGAGAATAACACAGATGAGAAAAAAAGCAAGGACACCTGTTTCTAGTGGTGTCCTTTTTGCCGTATTATTAGCATTATTGCTTACTTATTAATTTTTCTTTGATTTCTTGAATGATAGTCATGTTATTACTGTTAGCAGGTAATAAGATACCGCTAGCGGTAGGGTGTCCACCACCGCCATATTCTTCTGCTAAATCATTGACTATAATTTCAGTTGAACGCAAGCTAATGCGCCACGATAAGTCTTCTTCTTGGACACACATCATCCACTTGGTGATCCCTTGAACGGTACCTAATAAGTTAACGAAACGTGCCATGTCATCAGCGGGCCAATTATGCTTATTTAAGTCTTCTCTAGAAATGATAATGTTTGCAGTATCATCATCCACCACCATCTTATCGTAGCAGTAGCCTTTCATTTTAGCTTCTTCAAGTGTGGTAGTGGACATAGCGTGATTAATTTCAGTGAAATCTTTCATATCAAAACCACGAATGAGGTTAGCAACTGTGTTGAATGTTCTAGGACTAATAGCGTAAGAAAACTTTCCTGTATCGCCTAGAATACCTGTATACAGATATTGCGAAATAGGCAAACTCATTAAGCTGATATCATAAGTATTAACTTCAAAAAGATTACTGATAATTTCGGAGGTACTAGAGGCACTAGTATCTTGGTAACGAATAGTGTGTTTAGGATAGTTGTCTTTAGGTTGGCCATGAGTATCTAGTCCAACGGGATGATGGTCGATTTTAATTACTTTTTGAGCCTTGTTAAGTACTGAAAAATCAAGTGGGCCAAAGTCAACACGATTAATAGTCGAGGTATCTAGAATCACTACAGTAGCTTTCTCAAAGTCGCTTTCAGTTAAGAGCTTTTCTGATAATGATAATGATGAATTCCTAAAGGGAGGGAGTTCTTTTAACGTACTTGGAACGTCTCCTGCAATTAAGACTTGTTTGGCTTGTCCTTGCTCAATTACTAATTGGGCCAAACCATACTGTGATCCAATAGCATCTGGATCTGCCATAATGTGGCGAAGTACGATAACTTTTGGCGCTTTCAAAATTTCGTTTACAATTTTTTCCATAATTTTTTCCTTTCTTTAAAGTTGCGGAACGTTACTAATTTCTTTTTCGATTGCTTCGGTTAAGATTTCGTTGATATCTTCAATCGCAAAATCATCTCTATCTTGAGCGCAGAAGGTATTGAAGTACCAATCGTGTTGTAGTTCGTAATAAATAAACAGAACAGAAACGTTAACAATAATATCTGAATCATAACCATATTTTAGGTAAGCACTTAAAATATGCTGTGATGTTAGGATTCTGACAACCTTTTTAGAAAGTTCGTTGAATCGAACATCGCTAACACCATCGACAATTTCTTGATGAATTTCTTCAAGCTTTTGGTTAGCGAACTTTTTGTATTTTTCGAAAAATTGGGCTCTGGTAGGCTCCATTTCAATTTCAAAACTATCAATAAAGCCACGCTTCTTAGCATCTTCTAAAAAAGTTTCGATCCCATGTATATTGTCTAATTCTTGTTGCCATTCAAGTTTGCGATTTTCTGGTAATTTCTTATAACCAATGAAGTCATTAGTTCCAACTTCTGTGTCAATCGTCTGCCATAATTCTGTAGCAGTAGCAACTTCAAAAGTTGCTTGTCCCTGTGGTCCATATACTTTAATTTTAGTCATAATTTTTCCTCCTAAATAGTTCTTTTCTTGTTTAGTATTCTTTACGTTGAAACATGAGAATATCACTTGTAACATCAGTCCCTGCAATTCTCTTAAAGGTGTTACTTGGTAAGCGAATGCCGCCTAGAAAGTCTGCTTTAGACTGAATTTCAGGTAAGATGCTATTGTCTTTGTCAACTGTCCCAATAGACGTAATAATTGTTACTAATCCATTTCCTTCAAGTAAATCTACTGATTTCTTTAAGAAGTAATCATGAATTAAGTAGGGCTTTTCATAGTCTTTGTCAATAATGCGAATATCACCAAAGGGAACGTTGGTGATAATCAAATCAAATACGGGCTTAAATGGTGTCTTTTCGAAACCTTGTACTAACACATGAGCTTGTGGGAATAGCTGTGTTAAAATAGCACCTGTAATTGAATCTAATTCTGTGGCATAGAGCGTTGTTGTGGTGCGTAATTCTTCTGGCATAGTCATAAAGAAGATACCAGTACCTGCAGAAGGGTCTAAGACGTTACCACCAGTAAAGCCATAATCAACGATTTTATTCCACATTTCTCGTGCAATCATTGGATCTGTGTAATAAGCAGTCAATGCAGAGCTTTTTAGTGCTTCGTATTCGCTAGTTGTGACTAAGGTCTTAAGTTCCTCACGTTCTGCCTTAAATTTGAGATTATATTCTGCAAAAAACTCGTTGGCAAGTCCTCCCCAACCAACGTATTTAGATAACGTTTCTTGTTCGGAAGGGTTTGCTGATTCGTTGTTTTCTTCTAATTCTTTTACTAAGCGGATAGCTTTCATATTAGCTGCTACTTTGTCTTTAGTTGTTGAAGGGAAGTAGTTGCTGTCTGTATTGCTTGGTAAATAAAAGTTGTTTACTGTTGCTAACATAATTTTTCCTCTTTTCTGTGATTGAATAATTACTATACACAGTCAGGAAAATAGGGGCTTTAGCCCGAAAATCTTAGAATAGTAGTATAAAAATGGATCAATGAAGAAGATTACTAATTGGTAAATAGCAAAAGTACAATTTTGAGCGATTATGATATAATAATTGACTATTTTGGTATAGTGTGATATAAAATGCTTGAGGTGATAATATGCGAGCAGGCGAAGTATTAGACATACTAAAAATTTCAAGACTAACTTTGAAACGGTACCGGGAGAAAGGATATTTGATAGCTACTGAATTACCAACTGGGCAGTTTGACTATGATGCGGAGTCAGTGTATGGATTACGTGGTGATAAACTTGGTAAGCGTGATATTGTTGAAGTACCGTTAGAAATTGAGAAGATACCTGGGGACAGTAAACAGCCTGGTTATGTTTTCCTCTTTCCAACAATAGCATTAGGTACTATTGTTGTTGATAAAAGCTCGATAGATGACGTAATTGAATTTGCTAAAGAATGTTTGGTTAATGAAATTGTGGCTTACAAGCAAATGGGACGGTATACTGAGGATTTTGTTAAGAAATTGCATGAGCAATCCGAGTTAGACGACCGCACGGGTGTCGTGCCTTCAGATAAAATTTGGACGTCGGTTCAGATTGATTTGAATGATATTAATAAGTACACAGAAGCGTTAATTTCTGGTAAGTGGCCAGATTTTAATAATTCTTGATTTTATTTATTTTCTGGTATATATATGGTTATATAAGATTTAATTTTGTAGCTGTAAAGCTACTATTTATTTGCAGGCGGGAGTTTTTCTCTCGTCTGTTTCTTTTTGGATATCTTTTTTAGATAAACGAAAAAAGCGCCCATGTAGGACGCTTTTTCGCATAGGAGAAGAAAGTTTTCGCTTGTTTGATGTAAGATAATACTACTGCAAAACTTTCTATGGTTTCGTTCATCGATCGATCATTGGATCGCTCGCAACTCCAGAAACAGCTGAAACAACTAGAAAATTGCGAATTACGATGTACCATTATTGTAGTTTAATTTTCGAAAATTATCAATATAAATATTGAAAAAATTATAATAAAAACAATCGTTTTTATTGCAATTCAAATTCATCGTTGGCATCTTCAAATTGTTCAGTGCTTGAAACAGGAATAGTATTGTTTTCTTGTAAATTATCGTATTGATTACTTGCTTGAGCTGCTCGAACATGATTAGGATCATAAGAAGCATTTTGCAAGGCTTGAGATAATTGTGCAGGGGGGATGTTAATGTTTGGAGTGTGATCGACAAAACCATTAGCTGGGCCAACTTCTCGTTTAGCTTCTGAGTTGTATTTTTTAGCTCCGGGTGATAAGACTTTAACATCCGGTCTTAACTCACGTACAATATTAGCGTTAGACTCATTAACAATCACAATATCTCCAGAGGCTAATTGCGATAGATTATTCTTGGTCTTGTCACTAGCATCTTTATTACGGCTGTAAACAGGTATTTTAGGGTTTGTGGTGGTTTCACTCACTTTATTGTCATTAACTTTCACACCAAATCTATCGTTTTGTGGGATGATTCTTGATCCTTGAGAAACATTGCTATCAACAAATTCAAGGTCTTCTTTGGTGTAATTGAAGATACGAGGGTTATTGTTGGTGATTTCTGTGATTTTATTATCAGACTTAGGTTTAGTTTCTTCGTATTTAACGAGGCCAACATATTGCTTTTGTTTAGCATCATACTTAGGGTAGTACAAATCAAGATCAGGGCGTTCTTCATGTAAAGCTTTGATGGATTTGAGATTAGTAATGACCTTTGCACCGTTATCGATGCTTTTAAGAATATCTTGAGAACGCTCATTGATTTTTCTATTAATCTTTAAGAGGTTGGTATTGTTATCTTGAGAGAAGTTCTTTTTAGTGTAGATGAGCTTGTCAGCTTTTCCTAGGTTATAGTCATTAATGATTAAATCATTCTTGTCACTAAAGAGGTTAACAAAGCTATCTTCTTTGGGTTGAACAGTTTTTTTATTACCGATTTCAGTGTTGATTTGATTTTCCTTTTCGTACTTTTTGATTTTTGCGTTTAACTTATTGTAGTTATTTTCAACCACTTCATCGTGTTCAAGCGGGACATCATCAACTTGTTCTAAAAATCCTGGAGTAACCATACGATATTCAGCGCTTAATTCTCTAAACTTTTCAAATTTAGGCCTTTGTACGATTTCCATAGTTCGTTCAAATTTATTTCTTGATGCTTTGGAAATTGATTTATTGTCTACCAGATCCTTAGCAGTTTGATAAACTAAAACATCATTGAACTTTTCTTGTAGCTTGTCAGTGAAGTATTCTTTATCCTTGCTAATATCCACACTATTTAAGAATTCGTCATTTAAAATAGTATCAATGACATCAGTTTGGAAGGTGTTCTTCTTATATGTTTCTTCTTGCTTTTCTAATTCCTTATAGTAATCAGATTCAATTAGGCCCAGAGGCTTGTTTTCTTCGCCTCTAGAGTCTGCAAAGTCATTTAGACTACCAACAGTATATTTCCCGTTAAAACGGTCGTAAGCAGCCATTAACACAGTAGCTTCTTGTATATCGTAGTTTCTTTGTTTTAACAGTGAGTTGAGGGTTACATCGGAATTACGGTACTTGTCCCATAGCTTATCAATAATTTCGTTTTTCTCTAATTCTTCTAGTAAGTCTTGTCTGATTTTGGCGTTAGCTAATTCTTTTCTTGCATTTTCGTTCTTTTGCTTAATATCAGCGTTCGTTACTTCATTAGTAGGGTTTGTGGCACTTTTACGAGATGTAGGTTTATTAGAATTATCAGAGCTATTAGCAGTTTGTTCATAATCGTAAGGAGGAATATCTTCAAAGGGAGGAATTTCATCCTCGTTAGGTAAATCAGGTAAAGGAGCGTTATCGTCAAAGACAAAATTATCATTGATTGGATAACCAAATTCGTCAAATTGCATTTGCCCGTTTGGATCCTCTAAAGGAATGTTATAATAGTAGTCATTGTTGTTTTCGGGTGCAGGTGGAATATTTTCTTCAAGTGAAACAAGTTCATCATTATTATATTCAGGAGTATTATCAAAACTATTATTATAATTATTTACCTTAGATGAATCTTTAACATTGCTGCTCTTGGTATAATCAACACCATCAATATTATTGGTGGCATCTTCAGCAACAATGTCTTGAGAATAGGTAGCTTGCTGCTTGTTAGGCAGCTTTTTCTTTTTGTTGGAAACTTTTTCTTGAATTTTATGATTATCTTTTGCTTTATGATAGCTCCGTTCTATCTCTAATTCATCAATTTTATTTTTCCAGAATGAACGTCCTAAACCGTCTAAAACATCAGAATTACTTGGTTTTTCATTTGGATGATCTTTATAGTATTTTTCTTTAGCTTCTTCTTGAATGTTACCAAATAATTCTATTGGAACGGTTAAGTCATTTTCACCCAGTGTAAAGACAGATTCATCTGTTATTTCAGCCTGCTTTTTTTCGGTGTTGTTCATCAGATACATTTGGTAATTACTTTTTTTGTAGTTTGTGTAAGTAGAGCTATTTATCTTTTGAAGAGTATCGTCTGAAAGCTTTAAGTCACTAGTAAAAGTGTCGATTTTATCATCAGGAATCTTATTATTAATATGATCTACAATGTTTTCTTGAATCCAGTTGTTATCAAGTTTTTGACCGTATCTACGTTCAAACTTTTGAGCCAAGTACAGTATATGGTTATCCTTAAGCGTTGATTTCATATCAGCAAGATATGCACTGCTTATTTGTCGCCCATAGGCTACATTGAATCTGTGTTCCATTCTTTGCATTGGGCTAAACTTACCATTACTACTTGGTTTATTCCAGTCCTCTTTAGGAGTCCTTTTTTTGCTATATATGTCTAAATTAGACATATATTTAACGTAGTCTGGGAACTCGGCTTCGTATTTAAAATTAATAGTCTTTTTTAAATCTTGACCTATTTGGGCTTCTTTTTTCGGAAGAGCATTAATGTATTCTTCGACTTGAGCTTTCCTAGTTGAACTGTGAATGTCGTCATAGTAGGATAGGATATCATTTTTCAGGGTTGCATCTAAATACTTATCAAATTCTTCTTTATCAAATTTTCCGTCTTTTCCTTTGGTATATAAAGCCAAAGTTAGCGATGCTATTAGTGCATCTTTTTGTCTTTCGGTTTGCAAATAAAATCACCTCATAACCTTCGTTTTTCACCTTTTCATAATCTTCGTTTTTCATCTTTTATTTTACTAAAAAAATACATGATTAATAAAATATATTTTTTAGAAAAATCATCGTTTAAAAAACGATGGATATATGTTAAAATAAAAACGTAATAACTCAGTGTTACATTTTTAATGCTAGTTTTGCAATAGACAGATTTGCTTACATGTTTACGTTTTCACTTTGGTGACGTGATAGTGATTTCTAATTTGGTACAGATTAATTGCACTTTAGCTTGAAGTAGTTAGAGGATTATAATTATTAGCGAATCTAAAAAAGAAAGTAGCGTTGTGTCTTGAGTAGCGCTGCTTTCTTTTTGCAATAAATAGCATGATTACGGCAAAAATAGCACTTTACTTTTAAGTGGACGGTGCAAATCCGTCTTGTCGTATAGCTATAATTAACCTCAAAATAGCAAAAAAATGAAATGGGGGAAAACATTTTGTCTAAATTATTTACCTATGAAGAGAAAATACGTAAGAAGATGTATCACACGAATAAAGGGTGGTATGTCGGTCAAAATGGCACATTGGAGCCTATTCCTGACCGTGCAAGTAAATCTGCCTCTAAGGGTGCAAGATACGCTCTTGTGGGCTTAGGAACGATTTTAGGAGCAGGAACAGCGATTAACGCTAGTGCTGACCAAGTTGTTAAACAACAAGTATTGGCTAACACTACGTTAGCAGAAGCTAATCAAGTAACGGTGGCTAACTCAAATACTGAGTCTGTTAGTGAAAGTAACATTGATTCGCAAAGTACCACAGAAAGTCATACGCAAAGTATGAGTAGTACACAAACTGCAAGTGTGAGTGAGGAGTTCTCTCAAAGTATTACATCTCAAAGTAGTGAATCAACTTCTGAATCAGTAACTAGTGTGTCAGAAAATCATTCTGAAAGTTTAAGTGATGATACTACTGAACGTGCAACAACAACGACATTTAGGGTTGCTGATTTTGCAAATAATTCGGCTCAAAATATCAATTTAAATGCTAATTTAATGGCGGTTAATACCGATACGCAAAACCAAAACGTTGACCCGTTGGAAATCACTAATGCGACGGTTACGAGTCAACGTTTATCAAATGGGCAATATCAAATTCACATTGAGTTTCCGGATGCTGTACCGTTAACTGCTGGTCAATATTTGAAGTTTACATCGCAAAATTATATTAGTGATTATTATGGTATTTTTGCGGATGGTGCTATGACAGATAAAGGAAGCGGTAAGCTCGTTTATAGATTATCTGTTGAGGGGTCATCCGAAGATTTTAAAAACCCTAAGAGTTTACTACAGTATTTTGGAGTTGGCTCAAATAATAACAAGCTTAATTTTGATGATACACAATTAGTTCAAAAAATAAAAAATGGCGACATTCAGGATTTAACGATTGACGATTATAAAGAGTATTTGAAAATTTTCCCTGATTATATGCCTAGCTTAACGTATAAGATTACTTTAGGTGATTATTTTGAAAATTTATCTAAAAATCGTCATTTAGATCTGTTAACTGGCATAATTAATCAAAATACGATTGATAATTATTCAGTTGATTTTCTGGGTAGTAGCAATCAGAATACTAAAAATGTTAATTTAGAAGTTAATTCTAACTCAATTCCAGGAAGTATTAAATTTACAAAACAAGGTAGGGATGAAGTTGATGCGTTTGTTAAGGATTTAAATTCGAAATTTACTAAACGTCCAATTAGTTTAACGGTAAATGGAAATAGCAGTAATTTAATTACTGGAGGAGAAACGGGTCAGGTTCAGTTATATCCGGATTTGCATTATCATTTAGATAATTCTATCACTAACTCCCAATTAAGTGTGTACGAAAGCACTATGGGAACTTCTGGAGACCAAGTGAAACCGATTGGTTTGAATACCGATGTTGTTTCGTATTATACACGCTCACCATTTTATTACGTACGTTATACGCCGAATGGTTTTGCGTACACCAGAGATGGTTTTGAACGTGAAGCTGGACAAGTTCAGATTCAAGTTAAGCTTTCTGATGATACTAAAGCTCATTTTGACAAGTCGATTGATGGTTTACTGATTGATGCTACCGACAAAAATACGCCTGATTTATTTGCAAACGGTGAAGAATCACCTGATGGTACTTTTATTAAAGCTATTGACGATGATATGAGTAAGTATGTATCAACTAAAACTCGTTACCAAGTAAGTTTGTCAGATGATGGGAAAACATTGACTTTTACTAATATTGATCCAATCAAATTACTTCCGGGAACAGAAAGTGCTACACACGTTTTGGCTTCAGAAAAAGTTGCAAAAGCAATTACGTTTGAAGAAGGATGGCAATCTACTATTGATAAAAATGGTAATTTACCACTAAAAACACAGACGACGGTAATTGATAAACAAGCAAATACAGAAAACACAATCACGGGATATAGACAATATTTAACGCCAGTTTTTGCAGTTGCTACCGGGGATGCTAATGGGACTAACGTAGGAACGATTAAATTTACTCCCGAATTTGATAATCCGCTTGGTGGTCAAACTTTACAAAATATTTTAGATACCTACCAACCAGTAACTGTTGTTGATAACGGTAATTGGAAGAGTACATGGGCTTACACTATTCCGGAAATTCCTGGTTATCGGGCAACGATGGTGTCAGTTAATGGCAAGGAAACAACGTTGCCTGAAGGTGGTAAATTTGCCGATTATGTTGGTCGTGGTGAACGAGATTATGTCGTTAAATATGTAAACATTGCTGAAGAAGATAAATCACTTTCGCAATCTACTTCGACAGTATTGAGTCAAAATATTGCTGATAGTATTTCAATTTCGACTTCTAATTCATCAGCCTATGAGTCATTTGTTGCTATGAGTAAGTCGAATTCAACTAGTGCAAGTACCGCAATTAAAGAATCGCAAAGTAATAGTGTTTCACTATCTACTGTACAGGCAAGCCAAAGTAAATCAACATCTGAAAGTGTTGCTAGTCAAAGTGAGTCAGTAGAGAAGTCTAACTCAACAAAGATTAGCGAGTCAGATAGTACAAGCCTTGCTAAATCTGAAAGTTTGGCAAGCACAAGCAAGTCTACTTCAGAATCAGTAAGCACAGCGGTTAAGAACTCAGCAGATGCAAGTACTTCTGTTTCAGAATCTAACTCAACAAAGGTAAAAGAGTCAGAAAGTGTGAGCGTCGCTAAATCAGAAAGCCTAGCAAGCCAAAGTAAATCAACGTCTGAAAGTGTTGCTAGTCAAAGTGAGTCAGTAGAGAAGTCTAACTCAACAAAGGTTAGCGAATCAGATAGTACAAGCCTTGCTAAATCTGAAAGTTTGGCAAGCACAAGCAAGTCTACTTCAGAATCAGTAAGCACAGCGGTTAAGAACTCAGCAGATGCAAGTACTTCTGTTTCAGAATCTAACTCAACAAAGGTAAAAGAGTCAGAAAGTGTGAGCGTCGCTAAATCAGAAAGCCTAGCAAGCCAAAGTAAATCAACGTCTGAAAGTGTTGCTAGTCAAAGTGAGTCAGTAGAGAAGTCTAACTCAACAAAGGTTAGCGAGTCAGATAGTACTAGCTTAGCCAAATCAGAAAGTCTAGCAAGCCAAAGTAAATCAACGTCTGAAAGTGTTGCTAGTCAAAGTGAATCAGTAGAGAAGTCTAACTCAACAAAGGTTAGTGAGTCAGATAGTACAAGCCTTGCAAAATCAGAAAGCCTAGCAAGCCAAAGTAAATCAACGTCTGAAAGTGTTGCTAGTCAAAGTGAGTCAGTAGAGAAGTCTAACTCAACAAAGGTTAGCGAGTCAGATAGTACTAGCCTTGCTAAATCTGAAAGTTTGGCAAGCCAAAGCAAGTCTACTTCTGAAAGTTTAGTAAGCGAAAGCCAAGCAAATTCTAAGTCATTAAGTCAGACAATTAGTGAATCAGATTCCGCTAGTGCATATAAGTCAGTAAGTTTAGAATATCAAAGTGTTGTCGCGTCTGAAATTTTGGCAAGCGAAAGTCAAGCAAACTCTAAGTCATTAAGCCAAGTAATTAGTGAATCAGATAAGACCAGTCAAGCTAAGTCAGAAAGTTTAGTAAGCCAAAGTAAATCAACATCTGAAAGTGTTGCTAGTCAAAGTGAGTCAGTAGAGAAGTCTAACTCAACAAAGATTAGCGAGTCAGATAGTACAAGCCTTGC